>JAPZAP010000079.1 GCA_027460585.1 Candidatus Methanoperedens sp.
AGTGAGACCCTGAAAGAAAATGATTTTGGAGAACAGCTTCTCTGCGCGGTTTTTAAGTTCAGGGATGAATCAGAGGTTTACTGGATATATAATTTCAAACAGGCAGCGTTTTATCCTTTTGCGCCTCTGCCGGATAAAAAAAGGAACTCGTCTTACGAGTTCAGGCTCCGCTCAATTATGGAGAAGGAACTGCCCATAGAAAAGGAAGTGGAACGGTGGTATCCGCTGTGGGATATTCCTGTATAAAAAATATTAAGGCAAAATGTACACTTCAAGTCCACTTTGGTTATTAATATCCAGGAAAAATATTGATTATTTATGCCCCCATATCAATTAAATGAACCTCTGAGACTGTTCGTGGAACTGAGTTACACGCTGATAGTCGTATTCCTGTGTTTTAGAATATTTTATAAAACTGAAGAAATATATGATCTCACGAAGTACGAAGGGGTAAAATATTTCAGGATTACGTTCTTATTCTTCGGTCTGGCCTTTCTTTTCAGATTCCTGTCCGTTTTTGTATTATTGATGGGAATAACATTTGATCTTGATATTTCAATGTATCTCTTCAGGATTTTTCCACTTGTTTTTAATGGATACTTTAGCACAATGGCCATTCTTTCATTAACATACAGCATGATCTGGAAAGAATTTGAGATGAAACATGTATTAATTGTATCTAATGCCATTGCTATTATAATATCTGGTATTGCGTTTTTTTCAAGATCTTATAATCTTATAATTGATGCGCAGGCAGTGTTGCTGATTTTTACAATAATAGCTGTTTATAAGTATAGTATATCCAAAAGGATCTCACAGATATTTATTTTATATGTTTTATTTATCCTGTTCTGGATAGTCAATCTGCTCACCCTGGGTCCGCAAAGATTTGTTCCATTTGAAATACAAACTATCTTCCAGATAATATCGATAGCAGTAATTGGAATAATCTACTTAAAGGTGTCTAAATGGACAAAGTAAAGCGAAAGAGAGACCGCCTTGAGATGATATACGATATTTTAAATATTATCCGGAATCATCAAAATTCCATAAAACCGACACCTTTGCTTCGGCACTCAAATCTTTCATCACAAAGTTTTACTGAATATTTAAATGAATTATTGGAAAAAGATTTAATCAAGGAAATTACTGATGAAAATGAAAGGAAGTTCCTGACATTGACTGATAAAGGATTTAAATATCTGGAAAAATACAAATTAATTTTAGGTTTTATTGAAGAATTTGAATTATAACTTTCAGAAATAGTCAGAATTTATGCAATAATTGACCTTTAAACAAGACTAAAATACTATAAGTTATAATAATATTATGTTATGACTGCAAACGCTGATGTTATCAGACTTCCGGCAAAGGAATCTGCCTTGATAGATCATTTTGTTAAAGCAGGTGAAATCAAAAATAAAAGTGAATTCATCATTTATGCTGTGAAGAAAGCTGTCAATGAGGTCATTCTAAGGGAACTGGAGGAAAAGAGCAGTGCAGTTCCCCCAATGGCAGAAAAAGATGTAGATAAGCTTCTTGGAGAAATAAAAGATATAAGAAAGAAGTTATGGGAAGGGTATGCCCACCGCGTATTTTGATACGAACGTCTATATCATAGGCATACTCCAGCCAGATAGCAATAGCAGGCTGATACTACGTGAAATCAAAAAGGGCAAGATCAAAATTGTGTTGAGCGATTACCTCATTGATGAAGTGATGACATGGTTCAAAATTAATAAGGATAAGGACTTTGCATCCATGGTTCGCCTTTATATGATGTCGCTGCCTGCATCAGAGATGATCAATGACTTTCAATGGAGCATTTTTATTGATGACTGGAAAGATCTGGTATCTGATATTGATGATCTTCCTCATATTTGCTCTTATTTTGCCGGTGAAGCGGAATATTTTGTGACTGCTAATAGAAAACTGACACAGATGAAGATAAAGAAACATGTCGTTTTTAAATCAGCAAAAGAATTCATTGAAGACGTATGTGGTCTTGATGGAATTGAAACGGTCAGGGGAATATAAGTTAAATTCAGTATGCCATCATTTTTTCAGTATTACCCTGTTCCCCATCCCATCCCTTTTTCGTATTAACAATCCCCGTCTTTCAAGCTTGTCAAGCAGCCTGCTTACTTTTGGTTCGGAGAAATCTGTGTTCAGGATAAGTTCCCTCTGGAGTAAACCATCGTTATCTAATATTTTCTGGAATAATATCTTTTCATCCCCATCCAGGATATCAGCAGCCACCATTGCTGCGCTTTTATTTTCCGTTATCACAGTTTCGCTTTGTTCCGATTGTGGAGTTTCTTTTTCCTTTGAAGAGATGATTATATAGAGAAAAGACATGCCACCAAGCCATGCAGCTATAATTAAAAGCAATACTTCATTCAATGAAAAATACGATGCACCTTCTACAGGTACCGCTTTGCCATTTTCTAAAATAAGCTGGACCGGACCCTGTGCCAGAAGCCTGTCTATAAGTAGAAGCACTGAAACAATTAATACGATAGCAGATATTAAAATACCCCGATTTTCGATATTGATTTTTGGCGCCATTGAAAATTATTCGGTAAAATGAGCTTTTATATAATTATAGTCTTGCGCTATAATATCTCTTTCAGTTTATGGTGGCTGTCAAAAAATTTGCTGTTGGAGGCTATCATAAAATATTTGAAAATAAAAAACCGCAGATGAACGCCGATGAACGCAGATTTATGATAGCGTATTTACGATTTATAATATTGTAACACCAAAAGATTTTACACTCACAGTTTATGAGTTTCAGGTTTAAGATACCGCTCCTTTTCGCTGAATATACATCCGCAATATTTCTGCATATAAAGCCCCATGTCTTTTGATATCTCACGGGACTTCCTGTATCCGACCCTGAAATCCTCATAATAGAATTCAACGCCATGTTCATCAGCAGCTTTTTTCCCGACCTGGGCAAGCATTTCATGCTTCTGGAAAGGCGAGATCAATAACGTGGTCGTAAAAGCATCAAATCCCAATTCGTGTGCGGTTTTTGCCGTTTTATTCAATCTGCATTCATAGCAGAATCTGCATCTCTCCCCGGCTGCAAGCGCTCCCCTGAGGTAGTTTTCCAGGTCATATTCATTATTGTAGATCACTTTGGTCTTTTTTATTTGCGCATATTGCTCAAGCGTAGTCCGGCGATTCTTATATTCCATATAAGGATGAATATTTGGATTGTAAAAAAAAGCTGTTACGTCGTGTCCTTTTTCAGCCAGGGATTCATTTGGATATGTGAAGCATGGGGCGCAGCAGACATGAACAAGGATTTTCATATTAGTATAATTTTTTTAACGCATAGTAAATAATAAACGCATTTCGACATCAAGACAGGTAATTTTCCTTTTTTCACTCAATTCTTTTGACAGGATTTACAGGATAAACAGGATATGCTTGATTTGTATTTAGCTCGTATCCTGTCGATCCTGTTTATCCGGTCTTGGATTTCCATTCTATTGATCACTCCTCAACTCATTTCACCAGCGGAGCCCCAAACGTGAAGTCTTCAAGTTCGATGACTTTTTTCCACAATTCTTTACAATCGCAATCAAGATTTTTGAAAACTGCCGTATCCTGCGTTGTCGAGAATATCCTGATCGCCTCTGCCACATCTGAATCACATTTGCCGCAATTATGGGGGCCGCGCATAGAACCTGCTGCTACCGGATCTGACATGATGACAGTTTCAGGCGATGATTCCTTTCCCTTCTTTAACGCTTCAACAGCGCTCCATAACCACGGAGGGCGGTAATCCCCGCGCTCGGACATTTCCTCAACAAGCGTTCCTTTCTGGACATTGCACAGGTTCATGGATATTGTCCCCGCAAACGGTGCTGCATCTTTTATGGATTGTATCATATCTTCCATAGCGAAGCCTTCTGAAATAAAAGGCGGTTTCATCATCAGATACGCTTTTACAGTTGCATTATACCTTCCCGCGACTTCACTAGCCCTGATAAAATCAGAAAATGAAAAACCCTTATTGATGCTCTCCTTTCGTATCATGTCATTACTGGTCTCAAGACCGATCGCTACTTCGAATTTCTTCCCAAGAGCGGATACCGCATCCCGGACTTTTTCATCTGTCACATATTCAGGTCTTGTCTCAGCAATCACTTTTTTTACCCTGTCGTCTTTATTCAGACGTGAGAGTATCTCAGTCCTTGTAGCCTGGGATATCTCACCATCGTCAAGAAAACTGCCTGATGTGAATATTTTAAGGATTATCTCTTCATCTTTGCAGCGTGACATCGCATTCTCGAACTGCTTCATCAAGTCATCATGTGACGGTGCATCCCGCGCGCTATCGTAGATGTAACCGCACATGGTGCAATTGCTCCACCTGCATCCAGATGTCTGGAAGATAACTGTGAGTGCGGTTATTGGCTTTCCATCAAGCAGGTCTTTTCCGGTCCAGACGGCTGTGGGTCTGTCTGGAGGATTGTATTTGATCTTCTGCTTTGCGCGGATATTTTGGATTATTTGTGTTAGTGACATGATTTGTTTTATCTTAAATCAGAGTTTACAATAATCCGTGAAATCTGTGTAATCCGTGTCTTGGGAACGTTTTTCAGACACGGATTAACACCGATTAACACAGATTTGCATATTGTTACTCAATTATTCAAATTCTATCGTTGCCGGGGGTTTCGGGGTAAGGTCATACAGTACCCGTGAAACGGTGGGTATTTCGCTTGTGATCCTTGACTGGATCTTTTGCAGTACATCCCAAGGCAATTCCATAGCGTCAGCCGTCATCCCATCCCTTGATTGCACCGCCCGCACTGCTATTATCCAGCCATGCACCCTCACGTCTCCTTTTACGCCAGTCCCTTTTTCAAGAAGTGCGGCAAATGTCTGCCATGGTTTGAATTGTTCAAGAAGTTCTTCTTCAACTATTGCATTCGCTTTCCTGACAACATCCAGTTTTTCTTCGGTCACTTCTCCAATAATCCTCACAGAAAGACCGGGGCCTGGGAATGGCATACGATCTGATATCTCATGAGGCAATCCGAGCGCTCTTGCCACCTCTCTCACCTCATCTTTATAAAGATCTGCTATCGGCTCCACGATACTTTCAAAATCCATAACGCTTGGAAGGCCTCCCACATTATGATGGCTTTTTATCCCGCCTTCTGATTCGATCCTGTCAGGATAGATCGTTCCCTGTATGAGGTACTTTGCGCCCAGTAACCTTGCTTCCCGTTCAAATTCACGAATAAATGCTTCACCTACTGCTTTTCTTTTTTTCTCAGGATCAGTCTGGCCTTTAAGCGCCTTAAGGAAGTTCTCTTTTCCATCTACGACCTGAAGGTTCATGTCCGAAAATATTTTCTTAATTATTTCCGTTTCCCCTTTTCGCATCAGACCCGTATCGATATAAATAGGTGTCAGTAAATCCCCGATCGCCCGGTGCGCCAGGACTGCGCAGACTGAGCTGTCAACCCCTCCCGAAAGGGCGATTATTGCTCTTCCCTTAATGTCTTTCTTTATTTTTTGAATGCTGTCCTGGATGAACTTATCAACTTTGACCATTTGCCTCTAAATTATTATTACTGCTTTAAATGGTTTATTACTTCAAACCCGTAATCACGTTTTTCCTGTACTCCAAAAATCCATCTTCCAGTATCGCTTCCCGTGCCCCTTTCACTATCGACTGGATAAAATGGAGATTATGTATAGAAGCCAGCCTTAGAGCCAGCAATTCCGATTCCTTGAAAAGATGGTGCAGATAAGCTCTTGTGTAGTTCCTGCACGAATAGCAACTGCAATTTTCATCGATCGGTGAAAGATCCATGGCAAATTTCTGGCGCGCGATATCAATGCTGCCTTTTGAGGTCATAAGAGTCTGGTGCCTTGCGTTCCTTGTAGGAAAAGCGCTGTCAAAAATATCAATGCCGGATTCGATCGCATTCAAGATCTCAACAGGTGAACCCACACCCATCAGGTAGCGCGCCTTATCTTCAGGCACAAGCGGCACACTGAGTTTTAAGACATCGTTCATTATTTCCTTTGGCTCACCTATCGAAAGCCCGCCTATCCCGTAACCATCAAAATCCATCGCCGTCATTTCCTCGGCGCATCTCTTCCGGAGTTCTGCAAATGTCCCGCCCTGGAGTATGGCAAAAAAGAGCTGGCCATAATTTTGTTCCACATTTTTTGCCTTCTGGGCCCAGAGTAATGTCCGTTCCATTGAAGACTCCACAACGCTGTGCTCGCTCCCATAGGCAGGGCATTCATCAAGTATCATGGCTACATCGCTCCCAAGGATTTTCTGGTTCTCAAGGCAAATTTCAGGAGTATAAGAGTATTTTTTCCCATCGCGCAGATTCTTATAAGTAATGCCTTCATTCGTTATCTTGAATGGGAAATCCTTGCGTATCATCTGGAAACCGCCGCTATCGGTAAAAATTCCCCCTTTCCAGTTCATGAATTTATGCAGGCCTCCTGCTTTTCGAATTACATCCATTCCAGGCGCAAGGAACAGGTGAAAAGCGTTGCTTATCAGAACCTGCGTTCCAATTTCGCCCAGTTCATCAGGGGTGATCGTTTTCACGGTGGCTTTTGTTGCAACAGGCATAAATGCAGGAGTGTCTATGATGCCGTGATTCGTCAGGAGTTTCCCGGCTCTTGCTCCTGAATTTTTATCGGTGTGGATCAATTTGTACATTTTAATTCTTCCCCTGCCTTGAGATAAGCATCGCATCCCCGAAGCTGTAGAACCTGTATGAACGCAGGATGGCTTCGTTATAGGCTGACATGAGCCTTTCTTTTCCGGCAAATGCGCCTACAAGCATCAATAGTGTGGATTTCGGGAGATGGAAATTTGTTATCATGGCGTCTATCTTTGACCTGAATTCGTAAGGAGGATAAATAAATAGCTGGCTGAATCCATCATTTTCAACGATTTTTCCATCGACGCATGAACTTTCAAGCGCTTTTACGGTGGTTGTTCCCGCAGCTATGAGTTTTCCTTTCGTATCATTGATAATATCCGCATTTTCCCTGCGGATGGAAATATATTCGGGTTCCATGATATGCTCTTCAATATTTTCGGCTTTGACAGGCGTGAATGTACCAAGGCTTACATGAAGCGTGACATATGCGACATTGACTCCCTTTTTTGATATTTTTTCGATCAACTCTTCGGTGAAATGAAGGCCAGCAGTCGGAGCAGCGATCGAACCCTTCTCCCTGGAATATACCGTCTGGTAACGGTTCTTGTCATCAAGTTTCTGCTTTATATAGGGTGGAAGCGGCGCTTCACCTATTCTTTCAAGAATGTCAGGAAGGCTGCCGTTGCAATTGAAATTCACAAGATACCTGTTTGTATTGGGTTTTTCCAGGATTTGAAGAACAGTCGCTTCAAGTTCGCCGAAATCAAGTTTTGTGCCTTCGCGAACGTTCTTTCCGCGGATCAGGCATTCATAACCGGCATCTGATTTTGAGACCACGAGAGCTTCGATCTGGCCGCCTGTGCTTTTTTTCCCAATGAGTTTTGCGGGGATCACCCTGGAATCATTCAAAACGAGAGTATCTCCTTTTTCAAAGTGATCCGGGATATCAGAAAAAAGCTGGTGTTCTATCCCGCTCCCCACGACCATGAGCCGGGATGAGTCTCTTGGTTCTACGGGAGATTGTGCGATAAGTTCTTTTGGGAGATGGTAATCAAAATCGCTAAGTTTCATCTGGTGCTAGGTTTGCATAATGGGTTAAGTATTTTTTCTTGTTTTTGAATTTGGACGATTTGAGAGATAGTTACGATTGATTTTTGGAGTTACGCCAAAGTACAATACAGTAACCTTTTTATTGGGTTATAGTAAATTGCAGTTACGTTTATTACTTTATTTTCTTGGAGCTCTGTTCATATAATCCAAGGCATGCGGGGTCATAAGCCCCTCGCCAGCTTTAAGAAGTCGCATTTTTTAATCCAGATTAAAGCTAAATTTAAAATCCTATGACTCATTCTCAACCTAACCCAACTTATCAATTATTTTATTCCTAATAATTCATTCACCTTTTTATTTGTTACTTTAAAAAGAGGTGGGTTCTGTTTTGCAAGTTCCTGCGCCTCTAGATAATTGTCTAATGCACGCTCTTTCTTATTTTTTGAGACTAAAATATCACCAATACTCATCAAAATTTGAGCTACCTGAATTCCAGTACCCATTTCTTTGAATATTTTCAACGCCTTTTCGTAATACTCAAGCGCTTTATCGAGTTCTCCTCTGGTTTGATAGACAGTGCCCATGTTTCCATAGTTATTTGCCATCTCTTCTTTACGTCCGATCTCCTCATTCAGTCTCAACGCCTTCCCGTAATACTCAAGCGCTTTATCGAGTTCTCCTCTGATTCCATAGACATTGCCCACGTTTCCATAGTTATTTGCCATCCCTTCTTTAAGTCCCAGCTCCTCATCCAGTTTCAACGCTTTTTCGCAATACTCAAGCGCTTTATCGAGTTCTCCTCTGATTCCATATACAGTGCCCATGTTTCCATAGTTATTTGCCATCCCTTCTTTACGTCCCAGCTCCTCATCCAGTTTCAACGCTTTTTCGCAATACTCAAGCGCTTTATCGAGTTCTCCTCTGATTCCATAGACAATGCCAACGTTTCCATAGAGAATTGCCATCCCTTCTTTAATTCCCAGCTCCTCATCCAGTTTCAACCCTTTTTCGTAATACTCAAGTGCTTTATCGAGTTCTCCTCTGGTTTGATAGACAGTGCCCATGTTTCCATAGTTATTTGCCATCCCTTCTTTACGTCCCAGCTCCTCATCCAGTTTGAACGCTTTTTCGTAATACTCAAGCGCTTTATCGAATTCTCCTCTGGTTTTATAGACAATGCCCACGTTTCCATAGTTATTTGCCATCCCCTCTTTACGTCCCAGTTCCTCATCCAGTTTGAACGCTTTTTCGTAATACTCAAGTGCTTTATCGAGTTCTCCTCTGATTCTATAGACAGTCCCCATGTTTCCATAGTTATTTGCCATCCCTTCTTTACGTCCCAGTTCCTCATCCAGTTTCAACGCTTTTTCGTAATACTCAAGCGCTTTATCGAGTTCTCCTCTGATTCTATAGACATTGCCCATGTTTCCTGCTGCCGTTGATTCCCACTTTTTATTTTTTGATTCTTTTGCTATTTTTAGAATACGAGACCATGAAAGAATTGCCTGGTCAATCTTCCCCCATGTATAACATTGGGCTCCAACAGAATTAAGAGCACCATAATTTTCAGAGATTTCTATTAACTCTTTAAAAATGTCAGGGTCCTTCATAGTTTCAAAAAGCATGTAGATTGAATCAAACTCAGATTTTATTTTTTTCATTGTTTCGCAATATATTTCCTTCTTCTTTTCTATTGCTCCCGGATTTATTTTTTCCTCCCTTAGATAATCTCTAAAAAGAGGATGGTATATTCGGTATAATTTTTTTTCAGTTCTCAGAATACCTCTTCCAATAATATCGCTTAAGGTGGTTTCTATTCCTTTACCACAAAAAGCCTCTATTAATTTCAACGTCAAAATCGGTGGTGCGATGGCGAGTTTCTTTATTGTCACTTGTGCGTCATCTTTCAATATTTCTAAAACTTGTCCATGAATATCGTCAAGTAAATATCGCGCATCATCCCTCAATGTGTCTAATGACGCAAGCATTTGTTCTTCTGTATTTTTATTGGCGCAAATGTAAACAAGCGTTCTCGCAATATACGGGTAGCCTATTGATTTATCTGCAATTTTTTCTACAACTTTATCTGAAAATTTTGGATTGGCATTTTTAACAACCTTTATTGTGCTTTTGTAATCTAATGCCTCAACATTAACAATCTTATAAGAGCCAGGTTTTAATTTTATATCTTTCATGTGAGGCGTTGGAATCTCAAGAATGAACCGCAGTTTATTGTTTCGTTTTGTAGCTTCAAAAATAAGTCCAAGTGCTTTTTTATCCAAATCCTGAGCATTTTCCACAGAAATAATCTTTTCATCTGATTTTTCCAAACGGTCTAAAATAAAAGATTTATTGGGATCCCAGCTAATCCCAGCAATAGGAATAGAAACTCCTGTGATTCTTGATAGCAATGAAGGTTCGAAGATTTTATTCATTTGTTCATCAAAAAGCTGTCCATTAATTAGGTGACTGTCTTTCCCTTCCTTTTTTGAGGATTCATCCACTACTACCATCAGATTTGTCTTTCCGATGCCCCTGTCTCCTTTTAAAACCACTATTCCATTATCTCTGATTTTTTCCTTGAGCTCTTTTATCTTCTCCCATCTTCCTACAAAGCGATCCCCATGTTGCGGCTCTAAAATTATCATCACTCAGTATAAGAGGTTTGGATTACATAAATTCGTCGGAAAATTAGTCTAAAATGTATCAATTATTATATATGAGTTGATGGGGATTAAGGACCTGCTGGAACCAATTCATTACTCTCATAAAATTCCATCTCCCTATCTTGACGGTCAATTATTGTATATGAGCCGAGTCGGCAGAAAGATGTTTGAGAGTGTCACGAAGAACGACCCGAAAATAAGGTTATATGGGGACGTTGTTGATTTCTTCTTAGCTTAATAATAAACAAACACGCCGGACGAACGCACCGTTTCACGCTTCGTCGCGATACGGACGAGCGCCTTTCGTAGAAGCCATGAGCACGGGAAACGAACGGGGAGCCCTGCGCGGCAGGGTCTAGTTATTTCGGATAGAGCGTCAATTTAACAATCGCGCCGGACAACGTGCGCGATAGTTAATTTGGGAGGTTGGGGGATAATACAAACTGGCTTAATCGCGTTGAGGTCATGATTTATTGACTAATTTTTCAAGGATTGCTTCGAGTCGTGTATTATGTTCGGACATCATCGTTGTTAAATTATTTAATCCCGAGTTTAAGTTATTGAATCCAGTCTTATTGTCCACACTCATATTATTCAACGTGACGTTCATGTTATTCAATAAAAGATTGCCTTTATCCAATTTTCTTCCGATATCTATTTCATCATCTGATGACACTTTTGAGAACTCTTCAGGCAAATCAATATTAAAAGGTAACAATAGTTCCTTAATGCCTTTTATTTTAGCGCCGCTCTCCTCTCCACGTACTCTTATTGTCTGTGTGAAATTATCTATTACACTATCTTCACCACAGCAGAGGATCTTAACACTGCCATCCCTTGCATTAAAAACAAGGCCGGGCATACCAAATGACCTTCCAATATGCTCAACAACAGACCTGAAACCAATGTCTTGTACTTTACCAGTAACGATTATGCTATGACATTTCTGCATCGGTCTTTCTATTGTGGTGGTCATATTATTACCTTTATAAGGATTTCAATCCTGCGCTTTTTCTATTGAAGATATTTTATTGTCATGAGCCTTAGTATCACAATATTAAGCTATATGCTAATAAACTTTATTAAATTGGGAAAATATATCCACTACTTTTCTTGAATCGGCGTCTACAAAATTAGAGAGTTTTTATTATTTTCTGGTTTTAAAACCACAGAGAGCACAGAGGACACAGAGAAAAATAGCAAAGCTCTGTGATCTCTGTGTACTCTGTGGTTGATTACTTATGCAAATTTCAGACGAAGATAATCAAGATTTGGATAAGAAACCCCAAATCTGCGCATATCCGCGCAATCCGCGGCATCGGCGTTCCCTTCGATTTGATGAATACTACTTCATCAATCCAAACGACCACCACCAAAACCCAGCAATTCCATTTTCGCAACTTTTATATACAATGTACTCAATCATACATCAATGTACACATATGTACAATGATATTTATGAAAGAATACATCCAGAAACTCATCCAGAAACAGAACCTCACCACAGAAGAGGCTGAGATCGCCATATCTAAAATATTCACAGAAGCAACAGACGCTCAAATAGCAGCGTTCTTAACAGCAATGAAAATGAAAGGCGAAACACCCGCCGAGATCGCAGGACTTGCGCGCGGGATGAAAAAAGCCGCCAATATCATAAATCCGAAGGTCAAAGGAATACTTATCGATACATGCGGCACGGGCGGTGACTCTACAGGCACAATTAATGTTAGCACAGGCGCAGCAATCGTGACAGCCGGGGCAGGAGTTGCAGTCGCTAAACACGGCAACTACTCCATCACTTCAAAATCGGGAAGTGCAGATGTCCTGAAAGAGCTTGGGGTAAAGATAGATGCAACTCCGGAGCAGGTTGAAAAAACGATCGAGAAGGTTGGCATCGGTTTCATGCTCGCCCCGGTATTTCATCCATCCATGAAACGCGTGGGGCAGATAAGGCGCGACATAGGTTTTCGGACAGTTTTCAATATCCTCGGACCACTTACCAATCCCGCGAATGCAAAAGCGCAGGTGATAGGCGTATTTGACGGCGCTCTTTGCGAGCCCATGGCAAACGTCCTGAACATCCTCGGTACAAAAAGGGCGTTTGTGGTCCATGGCGGCGGAATGGATGAAATATCAACAACAGGCGAAACACAGGTCGTAGAATTAAAAGACGGCAAGGTCACAAAATTTTCCGTGACTCCTGAAAAACTTGGCGTAAAGCGCGCTATGATCGCTGATATCGCTGGCGGTACGCCGCAAGAGAATGCAAAGGATATTGTGGATGTACTGAAAGGCAAAAAAGGCGCAAAACGAGATATTATCGTAGTCAATGCAGGTGCTGCGCTTCTTGTAAGCGGGAAAGCGCAAAGCTTCGAAGGCGGGATCGAAATGGCAAAAATTTCCATAGATAGCGGGGCTGCGCTGAAAAAACTAAATGAGCTTGTAAATGAGGCAGGAGACCCTGGAAAGCTCGCCCAGTTCCTGTGATTTGATTTCTGAGAATATGGATAAACAATTGGATTTGAAAAATATTGCTTTGATAGGACGAACATTTGAGGAGTATTATAGAATGTTTGATTTAGGTAATTTGCCTGCAAATGAAAATATTCTTGATGTCGCATCAGGGGTAAGTTCTTTCTGCGCCGAAGCCAGCATAAAAGGATACAATGTAACCGCATCTGATAGGATTTACACTTCAAGTCCATTAGAAATTGAGAAGAAATGCAGGCAAGACCTTGATGAAGTAATAAAACAAATGCCTGGGCTTGTTGAATTATTCACATGGAATTTTTTCAAAGATATACGGTCGCTAAGAGCTCAACGGGAAAAAGCTTACAAATTATTTATAGAAAACTTTAAAAAAAATAAGTCAAAAACATACATACCTGTTGAGTATCCTGCCACGGATTTCATAGATAACCAGTTCACTATTTCACTTGTATCTCATCTGTTATTCCTGTACGAAGACCTTATAAATTATGATTTACACAAGAAAATTATTTTGGAACTTCTCAGAATAACCTCAAAAGAAATCCGTATTTTCCCGCTTGTGAATCTAAAAGGGAAAAAATCGTCACTTATTGGTACCTTATTGCAGGATAAGGACCTTGGGCAATATCAAATATCTGTAAAAAAAGTAAATTACGAATTCATGAAAAATGGAAATGAAATGATGATAATAAAGCATTAAGAGAGTTAAAATGAAAGTAAAAATTTGCGGTATAAAGGCAGACCATGACCTTAACATGGCAGTAAATGCAGGGGCGGACGCCGTGGGATTCATAACCGAAGTACCTGTGGATTCCCCCCGGAAAATCAGTATTTCCGAGGCATCAAGGCTGATTTCAAAAGTACCTGTTTTTGTGACTTCCGTCCTTGTCATCATGCCCAGAAATGCCGATGAGGCTATAAATATGATCTATAAAGCCAGGCCCACTGCGGTTCAGATACATAATGCGCTGCCGCTTGAGGAACTAAGAACGATCAGGGAAACAGGTGTAAGGATAATAAAAACAATTCCGGTGTCAGAACATGCCGATAGTGAAATGCTTATTGATCTGATAAAAGATCTTTCTGGAATCGTTGATGCAGTTCTTCTTGATACCGCTATTGATGGAAAGACAGGGGGAACTGGCGTTTCGCATAACTGGGAATTAAGTTCAAAAGTGGTTCTCAGTGCAGCTATGCCAGTGATACTGGCCGGGGGGCTAAATCCCTCGAATGTCAGTGAAGCCGTCCGGAGCGTTCGTCCGTATGCGGTGGATACAGCTTCAGGTGTTGAAACTAACGGAAAGAAAGATGAAAATAAAATCATTGATTTTATCAATAATGCGAGGATGCTGTGAAATTCGATATTAGTGAAACGGATTTCATTCGCCTCGCAGATAAGAGGCCAGCGATAATCCAGCTTAAGGCAAAAGTGAAAGCTGATTGCTCACCGCTTGAACTTTATGCGGCGCTTGACAAAAAATGCGCGTATCTTCTTGAATCTGTGGAGAAAGAGAAAAAGCATGCCCGCTTTTCGTTCGTGGGAGCAGAACCTGATGCTGTAGTTACGATAAAGGACAGGATAGTTTCGTTCGATCATCCGAAGAGGACAAATCTTGTAGATTTTATTGAGTCATCGCTTTCTAAGGTATGCGATCTGAAAAACGGAGGAAAGCTAAAAGCAGGTTTTGATACAATGGATGCAATAAGAGCCGCGTTTTCCGCAGATGGTGTGAAATTTATTGGAAAAAGCTTTGACAGGCAAACTTTCCTTGGAGGCGCTATCGGATATTGCGCATACGATATGGTTTATGACTGCTGGCTCGAAATCCCCCCAAAGAAAAGTGTAACCCCTGATGCGCAATTTGCACTTACCACGAGAACAGTAGTGTTTGACCACCTGACCGGGGAAACATTCATTATCATGACCCCTTTTGTACTTGATGGGGATAATGCCGGTGAGATATATCAAAAAGCAATAGCAGATGCCGGGCATCTAGCATCAAAGATAGGATCGGTAAAACCAGTGGTTTTGCAGAAAAAACGACCTGTAAAAATAACATGCAACATGGAAAAAAACGAATACGAAGATTCTGTAAGGAAAGCAAAAAAACATATAATTGACGGTGACATTTTCCAGGTCGTGCTTTCCCGCCGCTATGAGGTTACTACAGACCAGACGCCCATCGAACTGTATTCCGTTCTTCGAACTGTTAACCCAAGCCCTTACATGTATCTTTTTGAGTTCAATGGCACAAGCATCATCGGGGCAAGCCCAGAGACCCTGATGTCTGTGCATGACCGCAAAGTCGTCATAAATCCCATAGCAGGAACATGTCCGCGCGGGAAAACTCCGGAAGAAGATGCGTCGTTTGCAAAAGAGATGCTTGAAAGTGAAAAAGAAAGAGCTGAGCATGTGATGCTTGTTGACCTGGGGCGAAACGATGTCCGGATGGTCTCAAAAGGCGGGACGGTAAAAGTTGATGATTTTATGTCAGTGATCAAATATTCACACGTCCAGCATATCGAAAGCACTGTATCCGGAGAACTTCGTGATGAGTGCGACCAGTTCGATGCCACGCGCGCCATATTCCCGGCTGGAACACTTTCAGGCGCGCCCAAGATATGCGCCATGGAAATAATACACGACCTTGAGAAAGATGCTCGCGGTATATACGGCGGTGGCGTGGGTTATTATTCATGGAACGGTGATTCTGACTTTGCCATAGTTATCAGGACTATAATCAAAAATGGAAGAAAAGCGATAGTCCAGGCAGGGGCAGGGATTGTTGCAGATTCCGATCCTGAATATGAATACAACGAAACAGAACGCAAAATGGCTGCCATGATAAAAGCCATAGGTGAGACATGAAAATCCTGTTTGTTAACAATAAAGATTCGTTCGTCTGGAATCTTGTGGATTATGTTTCCATTTTCGAACCTGACACAGTTGTCGTCCCGAATACCATATCGCTTGAAGAAGTAAAAGAGCTTGCTCCCGATGCAATTGTGATATCACCGGGGCCAGGACATCCTGCAAACCCCAGGGATATCGGGAATTGCCTGGATATTATAAGGGAATCGAATGTCCCGCTGCTTGGCGTATGCCTGGGACACCAGGCGATAGCTGTGGCTTTTGGCGGCGAGGTTAGTCATTCCCCATCAGGTCCGCTGCATGGAAAAACGAGTTTCATAGAACATGATGGCAGCGGGATATTCCAGGGATTGCCCAGTCCTCTTGTTGGAGGGCGGTATCATTCACTTGCCATAACAAAGTTGCCGAAGGAGCTTGAAGTTACAGCAAGGACGGCGGATGGGATCATAATGGGAGTTAAACACAGAAGAAGATCCATTTTCGGTTTGCAGTTCCATCCTGAATCTGTGCTTACGCCGCATGGGTTGAAGATAGTGGAGAATTTCCTGGGACTTGGGAAACAACAATAATTCGAACTCTGCAATGTTATTAATATAGTTGTCAATTTTTCATAGCTTTGAGATTAGTTTGAATCGAACACGGATGACACGGATCAGACGGATTTACACGGATAATCCGATCCGCGCGTATCCGCGTCAACCGTTGCGCCAGTTGACGTCGCCCACACGTATGGCTCTCGCCATACGTGGAGATATGCGTTCTATTAGTCCCCCTGAAAAAGCATCGCCATTTTTTAATAGCTGTGAGTATATTTCATCCAGAGATCGATGACATGAGCTTCACATTATTTTTTGACGGCGCCTGCAGGGGGAATCCCGGACCGATGGCAATAGGCGCAGTGCTATTGGAAAATGGGAAGAAAGTAAAGGAACTTTCAGATAATATCGGACGGGGAACCAACAATATCGCTGAATGGAACGCTCTCATTGAAGGGCTAAAACTTGCGCTTGCCCATGGTTGCAGGGAACTTGAAGTAAAGGGTGACAGCCAGCTTGTAATACGTCAGATCTCAGGGAAGTACCAGGTGAAAAGTGATAATCTTATCCCGCTTTTTAATGAAGCGAAGAAATTATGTGCAAAATTTGAAAAAATAAATTTCAAATGGGTGGAGAGGGAAAATAATTCATACACGGACGGCCTGTCGAATATGGCCCTGGATATGAAAAATTGAGATTAAAAAATGAAACAGAAGGGGTGGCGGATTTTATGAAATAATAAGCATATATTCATCAATATGAATAATTATTTTATGTTTATAATTTCATCTATTAATAATTCTAGCCTCTTGTCTCTATTATTTTTGTTTTTTATCTCACACTGCCAGATTACAATCACATTCCAGTCTTCATTTCTCAATTTCTCAATGTTTTTCCGATCACGAACTTCATTATCCGATAGCTTTTTTCTCCAGAATTCTGCATTTGTCTCAGGAAGCTTCGCTGCTTTACAATTTTGGTGACCATGCCAGAAACAACCATGTATGAATATAATCGTATGGTACTTTGGTAAGACAATGTCCGGTCTTCCAGAATATCGATTGTCATTTTTTCTGTATCTGAAATTTTTTGAAAATAGGAATTTACGGACGACTTCTTCGGGCTTTGTTATCGTTCCCCGAACTCTAGACATTATATTGCTTCTTTTTTCTTTGGAGTATATATCTACAATAAATTTCTCCTACAATATTTCATTCGGATAAATCCTATATTAATATCTACGTAACCATTCAGATTCGTCTAAACCGACACGTGAAAGTTTTGCAGAAAAATCATTAGCGATCCGTTGAGCATGTTCATTTTTAAGTTCCGAAATCCACCTAAATTTTGTTCGGTCTATTGTATAAAAAAAGAAATGATTTCTCTCTTTTTCCGCTCTTATCACTTGTTCAGAACCTTTTGATGAAAATTCGAAATGGGATGTATCATATGTATTGTAGTTGATTTTTAATTTGATAAATTTACAGTCATTTAAAATAATATCGAAAGTATTCTCATTTCCATATTCAATATAGGGGAGAATCTCATATGTTTCACAATCGAGTTTCAATTCTGTATAATCGTCAAATTCCAAAATAATATCAAAACTTTTATCTCCATCAACTTCTTTCAAAGGTAAAAAGAAAAATTTTCTTTTCTCTTCAATCCTAGTGCAGTCACATCTTGGTTGTAGGCAAAGCCAAAAATTTCCATAATCCTTAGAACTGTTTAACGCATTACTCAGGATTGTGCCTAAAGTTAAAATGGGGTTACGTAGATCTTCTCCTTGGCGATTTTTTAAAGAAGTAAGCATAGCAAATTTAAAATCCAGTTCTATTGGGCTTAACTTATCATTGCAAAAAGTTTGAGTTAGTGTTTTATGAGCATTAGCTGTAATTTTTTGTTGCTTATTACCGGTTAAACCTTTAAACCAATCAGATTGTTCAATTCCAATCCTCTGCAATTCGCATACTTCGCTATAATCGAATTCAATATCATCCCATGGGGTTTTTAATATAAATGAATTTTTAATTTTTAACCAAGCATTTATTGCATTTATGTCCGCTTTTTCTCCTATTTCATGATTTTCAAGAAATGAATGAAATTCTGAGGCGATGATATCAATCACATGATTCGTAGCATCATCAGGATTAGGAAGCAAAGCACGGTGAGCTAAATATGGTGGGTCCATTTCAGGTCCTAGTTTGCTCAAAATAATATGCGTATTGTCTCTAAGTACAGACATCGATTCAAGTACAACATTAGAAACTAATCCTGATGTTATTTTAGCAAATTCAACGCTTAATTGTTCAGATAAGTCTTCGATTGATAGGACTCTTTTCTCATATTGTTGAGGTACCTTAGTACCATATTTAGCAAAAATAGCAATATGTAAGTGTCCTTCTGATAAAGTAAAGCAATCATCTCCACAAATTTTTAAACTAAATTTGTCTTTTATTTTTTCGGATATTTGTATAATGCCATTTTCACCGGTATAAATTATTATCAACCTTAAACGTGGATTATTATTTTTTAAGTCAGAAGAAATTAAGCTGCTTATAATTTTAATAGCTATTGCACCATCATCATTATGTATTTTCCAGTCTAATATGAAAACATCTGCTCTTTTAGCGGCACGCTCAACTATACTTAAAGGATTTTCGCCCTCGTTAGGCTTCAAAACAGAACATATCAATCCCTTTGATGCAAACAAATACATGACTTTCTTAGCATCTAGTCTATGTATCCCAGCTTCACTACCAGATTGTTCCTCTTCTCGTCCCCCAGTCTTCGGTGGTTTTTGGAGCCCCGTCTTGGGTTTTGGTAATACTTCTTCGCCGAACTCTGCTTGATCGTCCACAATAACGACTGTATGAAGGAACTTTTCCGCAACTTTTTTAGATAAATCCATAAAATCAGGAGAAACGTCTGTCATTTCTCCTCCTTTATCTGATTCTGTTCTATGCGAAATGTGACTTCTTGTCCTTGTTGAGGTTCATCCACATATATTCTATAACCAACCTTTGAAAGAACTTCTCTAGAAATATACAGACCCAATCCTCTTCCATTTGGCTTTCTTGTGAAACCGAACTCAAAAATAATTTCTCGATCTCGTATCGAAATTTCAGGACCATTGTTAGAAATAAAATAACCGGTATCATCTGCTTCTAAAACAATTTTCCTCGGAATAGGTCTATCCTTAAGCCAAAAAATTGCGTTATCGATAACATTTACGAACACCGGATAAAAAGTAGAGGGATAACCGAATAATTTTTTCTTATTAAAATTACTAGTCGTTTCAAAAGAAATATCATGCCTTCTCATACGTTCCGCAAATATATCCTCAAGGAATTTTTTAATTTCAGTTCCCGTCATTTCTATTTCTTTTCTGTATAATCTCCGATTTAATGGAGTAAATAATGTCAGATAACCGTCCAAGTGCTCAAAATTTGCTCTAATATTTTGATAAAGAGGATTTAAATCTTGATTGACATCAGCCCAAGCCTTAAGCCTCTTGATGTTATCTCGGATGGATTTTACCGTTCCGCTGAATTCATGATGAATAACTCCTACTGCTAATCCTAATTGGCTAAGCTCTAAGTCAGAATCCGCTCTTTCTTTCAAGGTAAGAAGTTCATCCTCCATGGATTCGGTGATGTCCGTGGAAGTTATGATATCTCCTTTATTATCCTTTGTCCATGTTATGCTTTCAAGTTGAACTTGAATGCTTTCGAGAATCTTCTTGTTTTTTTCCGCATCAGATATTATTTTTGATTCCAGTTTCGTTCTTTCAGATACCAACTTGGAATCATCCATCTCGGAAATATTCATTTTCGCAAATTCACTCATCATCTGCTTAACATCATTTTCCGTTTCCACCATGATTTCTCGAGTTAATGTGATTACCTTATCACTAACTTCATCGAGAATTTCCTTAGTTTCACGAGTTTCATTATTTGTTGCTTTTTTAGTGTCTTCAATAATGTCATTAAAAGCCCTTTCCAATCTCCTCCTACGATCAATTTCGAAATGAAATTCTTTTTCAGCTTGGTGAATTATCTCTTCGATCCTTTCAGTAGCCGGTATGAAAAGAGTATTTTCCAAGTTTTCGGCTTCTTGTGAGTAAGCATCCCAATCGAATTTGAGATTTTTTCCCATTGCGAATCCCTTTGAGCGTATCACTTTATACTTATCACGTAAGTTATCCAACCTTTTTCTTGCCGCAGACTCAAGATTTAGAAATTCTTGGGTAGCTTGATCGGAATCTTTAATTTGCGAGGCTGATGCAAAATCACGTTTCAAAGAATCTAAAAGAAGCTGAAGTTCTTTTTGGGGGTCTCCGTGTTCGATTTGGTTGAAAAATCTTTCCAAGTCTTGGATAAATATATTTTTTTTTGCCGTGGCATTTTCTTCTCTTTCCTTCTTTGCTTTGTATAATCTTTCGCGTTCACTCTTATAATTCAACCAAAATTCCGATTTTGGACCACCACCACTCTTTTTATCCCTAAAGAAATCCGCTGCTAATTGTACGAAAAAATTTTTGGATATTTCTTTAAATTGGCGATAGGCTTTGTTTTCTATGAATCCTTCACGTCCAGCTTTTTCTATCAATTCACGGTTATTCTGTCTGGAAATTTCTATAACACCAAATATTCGACGATATGAGAAGAAATAAAATGAAGCGCTTTTAGTTCTATTTTGTTCTATCTCGAGAAAATCATAATCCGAATCTCCATAAGGTAGAATTCTGATATTATCCTTATAGATATAAAGGCCACCAATTTTATCCAATTTTTTCATAATTAATGTATAATCTTCAAGAGGAAGTTTAGTCGCGGCTGCCGTTCCTTGGATGTAAGCTACATTGATCGTGAAAGGACCGCATGATGTCTTTCTGCCTTTTGCTCCATCCCATGGAACAACATGCTCGCCCATTTCTTCTCCATAGACATTGACGGTTCCCTTAAATTGGCCATATTCATCAAAAACTCCCTTGAAATGATGATCTGCATTTCGAAATTCTTCCGGTGTAAAAAATTCCTTATTACCTATCAACTCTTCAGAAAAATCATCGGTTTTATGGTATCTGAAACTTGCTTTTATTCTTGATTCAGGAGCTTCGGGTGTCATTGTATTTGTAAAACCAATTAACATCTTTGTCAATTGAGATGCTTTATCACTATTTTTATTTTCCTCGATTGCGGATTGAAGAAAATCATCCGTGGGAAGTATGAAGAAATGTGTTCCGTGTCCGTTTCCTGTCAAACTCGGCTGCCCCAAATATCCATCTATCTCATGTGGATTCAAACCAAAATCATTTAATTGTTTGATCAACTTTTCTGCATCTTCAGAGGAAACTTTACCTTGTTCTCGAAATGTCTTTACGTTAGAAATTACTTCCTCAACCATTTCTCTTATTGTGGTTTTATCAGGAATTTCGCCGATTTTGAAAGTGCGTAAAGGTACTACGACCTGATCCAAATCTATTCCTGGAAGTTCGAAAAGCCCCCAATTAATAAAAGCTGCAACCAAATCATGTAATCCGTCTTGTCTTTTTGCCTTTGTAAGAACTAAAACCTGAGGACCTATGGAAGCTATTGCGAGACGTCCAATCCCTTTTTCTCCCAATATCGGGCGTTCAGGTTTATTCGGATCATTTGGAGGAGGTATTAAGCCTTTTCCTGTGTCCAGCTTACTTTCAGTACCCAATGTGAGCCATCGTTCTTCAAAGTCCTCTTTTGTCATTCCCAACCCGTCATCTCTGAGTACAAAAAGACCGTCAGAACGGTAATAATCCACTTCTACTTTATCAGCATAGGCATCATGCGCATTTTTAAAAAGCTCGCTGATTGCGGTTGGAATTCCCGCTATTTGTTGCCTCCCCAGCATTTCCAATGTGCGGGCACGTGCTTTGAATTTAGCCATTATGAAAATCCTTATTTAGTTCCATTTTTTTGATTCCCATGATTCTTTTGTATCGAATATCCGATTCGTTTGGCAAGTTCCGGGGGAACGGCGTTCCCTATTTGTCTCGTGATTGAAGCTTCGTTAGGACCTTTGAAAACATAAGTTCTTGGAAAGCTCTGTAAAATCGCCCCTTCTCTCAAAGATATCGCTCGTGGCTCTTCAGGATGCCCGAATCTGCCGTTTGATAGACTATTGAATCTGGTAGTAATTGTGGGTGCCGGTTTATCCCAAAACATACGCCCGTAAACGTCTTTAAAAATATTATCTTTTCCGCGATAGGCATCTATTTGTAACTCAGGATCATCTTTCCAACTCAAACGAATCCCTCCGTTTTTGGGTGTCTTTCTAATCCGTTTTTTATTTTTCTCTGAAAGAGATGCTGTTGAGTGCATGAATTCCGTTTTGTCTTTGTGTCCATCTTCAACGGCTGGAAAACCATTGTGTACTCCGATATAATTTCTTAAGATCAGATTCTCATCGTATTCTCCTTCAGGAATTTGAATACTTTTTGAAACTCTGGTGGCAATCAGCAAAAATCTTTTCCGATGTTGAGGGACCCCATAATGATTTGCATTAATGATTTTATGGTCAAAAACATAGGATTCGTTTTCTAAGAATTCGAGAAATTCACTAAGAATTTTTTCTTTCTTGTTTTTTAAAAGTCCAGGAACATTTTCTATAACCAGATAACCGGGTTTAAACCATGAAACAAAGCGCTGAAACTCTTTCAAAAGCTCTTTGCTTTTAAGACTTTTTTTCTTAATCGTATTAATTTGAGTCCAATATTGGCACGGGCTACAACAGATAAAAACCAATGAATTGTCGTTCTTTTTTATTCCTGTTAATTTAACAAGTTTCTTTTCAGATAGTTTGTGAACATCTGTCTCAATAAATTTGGGTTTAGGATTGTTAATTTTATAAGTCTCTCTGCAATTCGGATCGATATCTATTCCGGCCAATACGTCGATGCCAGCTTGTGACATACCGTAGGTCATCCCTCCGGTGCCACAAAAAAAATCTATTGCTTTAAAATTATTTTTATTCTGTTTATTCATACGCTTTTTGTCTCGACCAACTAATTTTATGATTGTCTATATATATCGACACCGACTATATTATTTTTTCCTTTCAAATCTCGTTTGGAATTGCCTATATAAATATCTGATTGAATCCGTGCGTATCCGCATCATCCGTGCAATCCGTGTTCCGTCCCCGCCCGCTGACCTTTGCGCACACAAACAGTCGCAGGCACGAGCGCCATCAAAATACCGCCGGCGCGCCTGCATCAGGCTTCCAGGGCAGACCGCCGCTCTTCCCCGGCGCCGAATTTTAATAATTATAACTCAATACAAACCATGATGATACTTGCGCCTGGTATGCTGTCAAATAAATAATCTACACATAAGCGAAGAACATATATTATCAAAAACAAATTACAAAGTAAGCATGACACTCTTTGAAAAAGAACTGACAGAATATTTCAGCGGCAAAGATAGCGTAATTCTTGCCTATCTTTTTGGCTCAACTGTCCGGGGCGATTCAGGGAGGTTGAGCGATATTGATATTGGAGTCATGCTGGATGATCAAATATCCAAAAAAGACTGCTTCGACCTGGAATTAAAATTGATGGGTGAAATAGCCATTTTGATCAAGAAGAACAAAATAGATCTTATTGTTTTAAATGAGGCGCCATTGCTTCTTGCATATAATATTATAAAATGTGGGATTATCCTGAAATCCGATGAACCAAAGAGAGTAAAATTCGAAACAAAAATCCTTTCAATGTACCTGGATGAAAAATATTACATAAAAAGGCATACGGAAGAAACACTGAAGAGGATTGCCAAGGTTGGTTTTTCATGAATGATGAAATTGCATCCAAAATTGAACAGCTCGTTGAATATGTGAACATTTTGAAAGGCTATCAACATTTTAAGATAGAGGACTTGCAGAAAGATCACACCCTTAAGGGAGCTGTTGAGCGATATTTAGATTGCTTTGGAATGTTCGATCGACATTGGTGAAATGATAATTTCAAGAGAAAAATTGAAACGACCGGAGTCTTACCAGGAGGTGTTTTTGATCCTTGGGGAGCAGGGTATTTTACCCGGAAATTTTGCCATAAAATTTGCACCTTCCGCCGGATTCAGGAACAGACTCGTTCACATGTACGCGAAAATCGATATCGAGAAGCTCCACTATTACTTGCAGAACAATATTGGGGATATCGAACAATTTGGCAAATATATAGCACAGTATCTGATTAAACGCAGATGATATGCATGTACTTTTCAAGACCGATTGTCACTGAATTAGACAACCGCTCCTGAACGGCGCCGGATTTTAATAATTATAACTTAATACAAACCCTGACGACGTCTGTGGGTCATTGGATATTTTTCTTAAACTCGATATTTGTGTAATTTTCTTTCGGGCATAGGTCAGTGTAAAATCTTTTGGTGTTACATATTATAAATCGTAAATATGCTATCATAAATCTGCGTGCATCTGCGTCTATCTGCGGTTTTTTATTTTCAATTATTTTATGATAGCCTCCAACACCAAACTTTTTGACAGCCCCGGGCATAGGATACATTTTTATATCATACTGTTTCATACATCCAACGGAGTGTATAAAAAAACTCCGCAGGAGGATTTATGGAAAAAAATGCTGGAACGGTTGACCGTGTTGTAAGAGTTGTTATCGGAATAATATTGTTGTATGCAGTTGCGACTCATATGGTTCAGGGAATTTTAATGTACGTGGCCGCGATCCTTGGTCTCATGATGCTGATTACTGCGGCACTTGCCTATTGCCCGCTGTATCCGGCAATGAAAGTAAACACGGCATGTACATGTAAGGAAAAATAAACAGAATTCTCTGGTTTTCTTTTTTTTATATCAGATCTTTCTTTTTTTCTTCGAATTCTTCCTTACTTATCTCTCCTTTTGCATACCTTTTCTTCAGGATTTCAAGCGCTGATTCCTGTGCACCTTTAGTTCCCCCTCCCATCCATAAATATTTGATAAGCAATACAATTCCCACTAGAATCAGGATCCAGAATATGATCCCTAATATCCACATGCCTCCATAGCCGTAACCGTCCATCATTCCGAAAGCCATAAATTAACCTCCATTAGATAATTGGTTGAACTACTATATAATTGATTTCTGATGAAATAGGAGAACAGTTGCACAAAAAAAACGTATAAAATCCATTGACTAAAAAAGTTGTATGAAGCTTTGTCAAATATCAAAGCATCATGATCACAAGATTATGAAATAATTTATGTCACTATTTATATTACAACCCAAGCTCTGCACGCTTCAAATCGCTCTTCTTTTTCTCAAGGAACGAATAAACCGGTCCGTGCGCTGAACCTTCAAGGAGCATATTTATGCCAGTTCTTGCAACCGTATTCTGCTCAGGATAACCTATCATGCTAATGGTTTTGCCATACACAGAAATATATGCGTTGGTAAGGGTCTCAAATATTTCCCTAGTCTTTCCATCCTTTCCAATAATCCGGCCTCTTAACCTCTGGAGATCTTTATCAGTCCGGGCAATATTTGAAAGATCTATTGTCTCAAACATCAGCATATCATGGTCAAACAATTTCAAGGCTTTCTCAGGGCTAAAACCCCGCGCTATTGCCTGCACAACTTCCTTAGCCCGCATTCCCATGAGTGCGTCTGTCGGGTTTGATATTTCCACATTTCCGCTCTCGCTGTCAATATTCAGGGTCGCAGTTGATTTTTTCTCGATCAATTCTTTGGTCTGGCCTTTCGGGCCAACAAGAACCGCTATTCTTTCATGCGGGATTTTAATAAGCTCTGTCATTTGTCTTCCTCTTCTTTTCTTTTTATGATTGACATCATTTCGTCTTCATTTACCGGGATATTTAATTTCCCGAAATATCGTGCGATATTGGTAACATCTCGCTGCAGGTAAGTCTGTGCATTGAAATGATCGGTCAGGACAGACTGTCCCATATCAATTATCACTGGTTCCATCGTATTCATATCAACTAAAATATTGTATTCGCTAAGATCTGCATGGACAAGTTTTGCCTTAGTATATAACAGGTTCATATACTCAATTATCTTCTCAAGAATATGCGAGGCTTCCTCTGCGGAAAGTTTCACATCCTTAAGCTGGGGCATCGGTATGCCGTCTTTTCCGATGAATTCCATTAGTAATATGTTCCTCTGTGTAACATAAGGTTTTGGCACCCGGACTCCAGCTTCTTCTGCGCGCATCAGGTTCTTGAATTCTTTTTTTGTCCAGGCAAGAATTATATCCTTTCTTGCATGCTTTATCCCCTGGAAACGCGGGTCTCCCAGGATATAGTCCTTCATTGAATTAAAATTTGCAGTGGATATCATGTATATTTTTACTGCCACTTCAGGCATATCGTCTTTTTTCGTTATGGCATGGAAAAGATTTGCTTCTTTGCCTGTACTGAAACATCCCCCCAATGCGTCAATATAACCTTTTTTTGAAAGATCATAAAGAGCCATCAATGTGGCAGTGTCAAAAACATCATCAGAAACTTGCCTATTATCCGAATCCTTTATCCGCGTGCGGAATTCATCGACAATTTCATCCATGCGGGAAAGCTTCTTATCACTTGCCATACACTAATTCAACTTTTCAAAAATCCTTTTCTCTCAAGCCAGTTTACCTGGGGTCCGCTATATTTCCAGATGATATCTGCTTTTTCAGTCTGGAAAGACCATGGCACAACTATAACCACATCCCCTTCCCGTATCCATGTACTTTTTTTCATTTTTCCGGGAATGCGAGTAAGTCTTACCACGCCGTCCATGCACCTGACACGAAGCTTGTTCGCTCCAAGCAGGCTTTCAACTGTGCCAAGCACTTCTCCTGCTTTTTTCTGCGGCAGGCGAACTCTTGTAAATTCTTCCGGCTGCTGGTTGCTATTATCTCGCTTA
>JAPZAP010000080.1 GCA_027460585.1 Candidatus Methanoperedens sp.
ATCGTCAGAGGTATTATTATTATATAAACTGCAAAAACTATCTTATTGTCTATAAAATCAATGAAGTCTTTGGTTTTCATCCCCTGGAAGATCGAAATAATAAGATAGATAAGCACTATCGGAACAGTTATTGCAAGGGTATATTCCGGTTTTTCCTTAAGCGGTTTTAATGGGGACATAAGCATTTTTCTTAAATTGATCAAATCTCTTGATTTAATAAAATTTAAAAACACAGGCTTTTCTTCAGTTTCAGGGACAGTGATTTCACCCACATTATGTTCCACTGGTAAAAGCGGCGCCTCTCCCGTTGAACCGGGTGTAATAATACTAATCATTACAACGAACATCATCGACCCTATGGGTATTACTGCGTAAATAATTGCATACAGCATTACATTGTTCCCTCCGGGGGTCATCACTGCCATCATTACACCAAGAATTATAATAAACAGGGGGCCTGCCACAAATGCGGTAACATATGATTCTGCCATCAAACCCAGCGTGTCAAGAAATCCTTTCTGCTCCACCTTTTCTTTGATAAGATATTGTTCGGATTTATCCCTCAGATAGAACGCTATATTTCCACCGCTATCTATTACAGTTAACAGGTTATACATGAGGTCCCGGAATTTTTCCGAAGGTGTAATCTCACAAATGTTATGAAGTGCAGTTCTTAAGTCATTCCCAAAATAATCCATATCCCGAAGGATGACATCCATTTCGCGTGCGGTTTCCCCATAAGTATCAGTACATTTACTTAGTGAACGCATGATCTCGATCACATTCATGCCGCCCCTGCTCAATGCATACATAAAAGTTACCGCATAAGGCAGATTCCTGTCAATAGACCCTTTTCTTTCACCCGCCATAAAGCCAGGATAGATCATGAACAGGACATAAGTTATTCCCCCGAACAATAGTGTGAGAAATATAACAATAAAGATCGCTATTGAAATATTCCTGTATTGGAGAAGCCAGGCAGTAGATGGCGAAAAGGTCAGGTGGGTGAGCTTATCAGGGAGCTTTACGACCATTGTAACGATATATGCAAGAATTAATCCAAGGAAAGCCCCAATAAGACCTATTATCGTAGAATAAAAAATCGCATTTGAAATATACATCTCATAAGACATCGGAATGCGGGCTTTTTTCATCGCCAAGCGCAGGTCCTGATAATCTTCTTTACGCTCCTTCATCTTATCGCCAAGAAGGACAAAGGGCAGGGTTTTTAAATTCCTGAAAAGTAAATCCGCTTTTTTGGTTATATTTTCCATTCCACTCATCCTGTTATCATCAATTTCTTGAGAACTTTGTCCGGAGTTACCTGATAATCATGAATGATCGTCGCTATCGCGTTGAAATCGAATATTTTGTTATTTACCATGAATTCAAGGATCTTTTGCCTGTTCGTTAATTCCTGTTTCAAATCAGCCAGATTCCAACCCCTCCGTAACATTATTTCAGTAAGGGCTTTTGATTCTCCCACCCTGTTGAATTTATCAGTCAGTGCATCCCAGACAAAAATATCATTTGTCTTGATATTCCTGGTCGTGGGATCAATATCTGTGATCTCGACAAGTTTCATGTTACGCCGCGCTCTTTTTCCCTTAACGAATGTCTGCGACTGGATGCTTATTATATTGAGAGCCTGTATCATCGTCCTTGGGACACTGATCGGCGGGTTTTCAAGACGGTGGATGGCGCTTGAGACAGAATCTGCATGCATTGTGGAAAAAGTGGTATGACCTGTGCTCATCGCCTGGAAAAGTGTCAATGCTTCTTTGCCTCTTACTTCACCCACGAGCAGGAATTCAGGTCTTTGCCGCAGGGCTGCTTTTAAGAGGTCATACATGTCTATACTCCCTTTCCCGTCGGGTGTGAAAGAGTCTCTTGTTACACCTGGTATCCAGTTCGGATGCGGTAATTTCAATTCCCTTGTATCTTCAAGTGTGATTATTTTAGCCTGCCATGGAATGAAAAGTGAAACTGCATTAAGAGAAGATGTTTTTCCGGAAGCGGTACCGCCAGCATATATCAAACTCTTGTTATTTTCAATACACAGCCAAAGGTATGCCATTTCTTCTGCTGAAAATGTATGCCAGGAGATAAGGTCAACAGGCGTTATCGGGACTTCACTGAATTTCCTGATAGTGAAGGTTGCACCATGTGTAGTTACCACCGTGCCAAGCGTCATCTGGATGCGTGAACCATCAGGCATGGTCGCATCGATCATGGGTTCTGCAATGGAGATGTGCTTGCCACAGCGCTGGGCCAGGCGTATCACATAAGAATCGAGTTCACTTTCGGTAAAAACTACATTTGTAGCCAGATTTGTGTATTTCTTGTGATAAAGGTAGATGGGAATATCAAAACCATTTGCAGAGACATCTTCGATCCTGTTGTCATGCATTAAGGCATCTATCTTTCCAAATTTTATAAAGTCCCTTCGGGTATAATATAATATTTTTTCAGTAATTAATGGCGTAACATCTATGGCATAATCACGTACCAATTTTCTCACTTTTGTGGTCAGGGTCTTATCTTTATCCTCTTCGCTCTTTATATCTTCAAAAAGAAGTACATCTTTCAAACGGTCTTTTATTTCATCCAGGAATAGTTTTTCAAATTCTGAAAGTTTTGGTTCTACAACATAATATATATTTGAATTCTTTTCAGGATCAAAAAGTATTACGACAAGAGCATACGGTTCGTTAACCCAGTAACGCTCAAGTTCAGTGAATCCGCTTAAGCCTTCAAAAGTAACCAGCGGTCCATGAACTGCAGGATCATAGGTTTCCTTCTCTTCCTGTTCTTTTGAAATGAATAATTTTATTTTTTCAGTAAATGTTAGCGGTTTCTTTACCTCTAAGGCTTGCATTTCTTTTAGCTTTTTTACTTGTGTTTCAGTGTCCGATACCAATTTTTCTTCGAAATTATCGTAAACAGCCTGCTTTTCAGGGGTCATCTTTTCATTAATGATATCCCGCGTTTTATCTCCTTCAAAGCGCTGCATGATGCCTTTAATATCTTCGTTATTATTCTGTTCTTCCGAGAATGCTTTTTCGTCTTTTTTTCCCGGTGGCTTTCCTTTTTTCCCTTTTGTTTTGCTTCCGGTGCTCTGCTCTTTTTCGTCTTTGACAATTTCGCTCTTTATTTGAACCGGTGTTAATTTTTCTGATTCTGGCTCTGGAGATTCTTCTGATACAGATTCTGGAGACTTTTCCGAATCAGGTTCTGATGATTTTTCTGATACAGGTTCTGATGATTTTTCTGATACAGATTCTGGTGATTTTTCCGAGTCAAGTTCTGATGATTTTTCTGATACCGATTCAAGTGATTTTTCCGAGTCAAGTTCTGATGATTTTTCTGATACCGATTCAAGTGATTTTTCCGAGTCAAGTTCTGATGATTTTTCTGATACAGATTCTGGAGATTTTTCCGATTCTGGCTCTGGAGATTCTTCTGATACAGATTCTGGTGATTTTTCCGATTCAGGTTCTGATGATTTTTCTGATACAGATTCTGGAGATTTTTCTGATGCAGGCTCTGGAGATTCTTCGGATTCAGGTTCTGAAGATTTTTCTGATACAGATTCTGATGATTTTTCACTTGTTTCTTTGATCAAGGGATCTTCTCCCTCTGGTACAGCATTAGTAATCTCAGAGGGCAGGTTTGACGTCATTTTTTCAGCATCTATGTCCGTGATGTTTTTTGTTTCATCGGGTTGTTTATTTTTTCCGGCTGTTTTTTTTTTGAATTTGGTTTTTCGTTGTTTTCTTAAATCAGCATTAGCTTTCGCCGACTGCTTTACAACTTCTTTTTCAGTTCCGGTTTTTTTTTCAGTCTGGGCCATTTATATCAAATATCTATTTTTTTGAAATCTTCAATATCTTTCGAGAGGCGAGTAAGCTCTTCATCAGTAATGGTAACACGACTTTTTAAATCATCGATGTCATAGTTTAGTTGTTTTATCCTGACATTCATTAGATTTATAAAAAAAAATGCTATGATCAGAATCACAATCAAAACTGAATTCATCAAGTCTATAGCCATTTATTTACCTCCAAAAACAGTTCTTGCAAGCCGATTGACAAAACTTTCCTTCTTTTTATTTGTATCAGGCTCTATGAAAGGCACACCGGCAAGCTGCGCGGCAAGTCTCTTAAAAGCGATTGAAGCTGGGGAGTTTGGCGCCTTTATTACCACGGGTATTTTAAAAGCTGCTGAAAGCCTTACATTTGGATCTTCAGGGATCATTTCAAGGACTTTGACACCTAGAAGTTCTGAAACTTTATTCCTGTTGATCTCTGTTTTTTCAAGTGCAGCACGGTTTAAGATCGCCCCCTCCACTGTCCTCCCAAGCATTTCAGTCAATGCTTTTGTCTTCAGGGCGTCAGCCATTGATGCAAGCTCAGGATTCACCACAAGAATTACTTTATCGGCTACAGCAAGAGGGATAACTCCATCCCTGCTTATCCCTGCGGGGGCATCGATCAAAATAAAATCCAATCCCTCTGAAAGAGTTGAAATTACGTCCTTTAATTTATCAGGATCTGATTTCTGGAATCCTTTTAATGACAGGCCGCTTGGAATTACTTTCACACCCGCCGGACCTTCATAGATCGCTTCACTGATATTTGCATTGCCGCTAAGTACTTCATGCAGCGTAACCTTACTTCTTTCAAGACCTATCAAAAGTCCAAGGTTCGCCATTCCAATATCGGCATCAAGAATTGCGGTTTTTTTCCCCAGTTCTGCGAGTGCAGTGCCCAGGTTAAGCGTTGTCGTGGTCTTTCCGGTCCCACCTTTTCCTGAAGCGATCGTATAAACGCGTGCTGTCATATTCATTCCTTTTACATAAATCTCTTAAGAGATCATAATATCACATAATTCTTCATATCATGTACATAATAATGCTCATAAGAGGTTAATATATTTAACTATATTTAATAAACAGTCGGATAAGACATGATATTGCAATGTGACATGATAAATCATGTTATTTTTATCAATATACTGGAAAAGCTTTAATATTATGAAAATATCATAATGTCTTGATAAATGTGACATCCAAGTTAACATAGATTTAGAAGAGGGAAATCAAAATGAATTCAAAACCCCTGCTATATACATCTGAATGGCTTGTATCATTTCAAAAAGAAATGGCAGGAGCCATATTATTAACGCAGGATACAGGAGAAGTAATATGCGACTATAGAAAGAGATATGGTATGTCACAGCAAGAATTCGGCGAATTGATGGACCTTCGCCGTGAGTCCATATCGCGCATAGAAACCGGAAGTGTTACGCCCACATTTGATTTTGCCAGGAAATTCATAAATGCTATGTCTTTGATAGAGGCGATCCGTGTGGAGAGAGCGCAGCATAAAGAAATTGATGTTCATTTTCTCGAAAATCTTGCAAAAGAGCTCGGATTCAATCGAAAAGAGCTTGAATTGATGATCAAAGTAGCAGTAGAAAGTTACGATAAAAAACTGATGAAGATTCAAAAATCATTAAAGGAGAATAAACCATGACAGAGGATTCAGTTGTTTGGCTTGAAGAAGTTGGAAAAGAGGATATTGCGATCGTTGGCGGAAAAGGTGCAAGCTTGGGCGAGATGCTGCGAGCAGAACTTCCAGTTCCCACGGGTTTTGCAGTAACAGCGCAGGCTTTTCGCAGATTTATTGATGAGAATGGAATAAATGATGAACTATTCAGTTCACTTGATGTTGATGTTGATGATGCGGATATTTTGAGGAGTGCTGAGAAAAAAGCAAAACAAATAATAATGGCTGCAAAGATCCCCCAGGATATCGAAAAAAGCATAAGGTCAAAATATAAGGAATTGTGTAAAAAAGAGGGCGAAGAGGTTTTTGTTGCTGTTCGCTCAAGCGCGACCGCTGAAGACCTGCCCGATGCAAGTTTCGCAGGACAGCAGGATACTTTTCTTAACATGAGGGGGGAGCAAAACGTAATTGATGCAGTGAAGAAATGCTGGGCATCCCTTTATGGGGCGCGAGCTATCTATTATCGGGTAAAACAGGGTTTTGATCATAGTAAGGTGAATCTTTGCGCTGTTGTCCAGATGATGGTGGAAGCTGAAAAAGCAGGCGTCATGTTCTCATCCCATCCTTCTACCGGAGAGCCTTTCACGATCATTGAAGGCTCATGGGGACTTGGTGAGACCGTGGTATCAGGTTCTGTTTCTCCGGATTATTATCTGGTTGATAAGAAAACAAAGACCATTAAAGAGCGAAGGATTGCAACCAAGAACGTCATGCATACAAAAGATCCAAAAACAGGCAAGACAATGGATATTCCTGTACCGGCAGACAAAAAAAATGCAAAAGTCCTTGATGATAATGAGATCTTAAAACTTGTTGATTTCGGGGATGTGCTGGAAGACTTATACGGGATACCCCAGGATATCGAGTGGGCGATAAAAAACAAGGAGATATTTATTCTCCAGTCGCGACCCATAACGACCATTAAAAAGAAAAAGGAAACAAATGAAAAAGTAGCGACGACGGCTATCCTTGAAGGGCTTGGCGCGTCTCCTGGCATTGCATACGGTGAAGCAAAGCTTGTTTCGGATGCAAGCGAACTCGGTAAAGTCAAAGAGGGCGATATCCTTGTTGCAGTCATGACCACGCCCGATATGGTGCCAGCTATGAAGCGCGCGGCTGCTATCGTTACTGATGAAGGTGGGCTTACCTGCCATGCCGCCATCGTTTCACGGGAACTTGGCTGCCCGGCTGTTGTCGGGACAAGAAGGGCAACTATGGTTCTGACAGATGGCATGAAAATAACCATAGATGGAGAAAAAGGTCTTGTATTTGAAGGAAAAAAAGAGGTCGCTGTGCCAGCAGCAGCCCAGCCAGAAAAGACATCTGTGACATTTGCAAGATCAAAACCCATAACTGCAACCGAAGTGAAGGTCAATGTATCTATCCCCGAAGCTACGGCGCGAGCTCTTGAAACCCAGGCTGACGGTGTGGGTCTTCTCAGGATCGAGCACATGATACTTGGTCTTCCAAAGCATCCCAAGCAATACATAAAAGAAGGAAAGGCTGATGAGTATGTAGCAGAGCTTGTATCACGCATCCAGACTGTCGTTGATGCCTTCTATCCAAAACCAGTGTGGGTAAGGACACTTGATGCGCCCACAGATGAGTTCAGGGCAATGGAGGGCGGCGATGGCGAACCCATCGAACCGAATCCCATGCTGGGATTCCGCGGCATTCGGCGCGACCTGATAGATACTGAACATTTCGAGCTTGAAGTGAGGGCATTTAAGGAATTAATCAAGCGCGGCTACAATAATATGGGAATAATGATCCCTCTTGTTCAGCATCCTTCGGAACTGAGGCGGGCAAAAGAGTTCATGACCGAAAGAGGTATTGATTTTGGCAAGACCGAGATCGGGATAATGGTTGAAATCCCCGCAGCAGCGCTTATAATCGACCAGTTCTTAGCCGAGGGCCTTGATTTTGTGAGCTTCGGAACCAACGACCTCACACAGTACACGCTTGCGGTGGACAGGAACAACGAGCATGTGGCGCACCTGTATAATGAATTGCATCCTGCGATCATGAAACTCATCGAGCATGTCATCATCGAGTGCAATAAGGTTGGCGTGAAGACCAGCATCTGTGGGCAGGCTGGCAGCAATCCGAAGGTTGCAAAGAGGCTCGTAGAGCTTGGAATTACTAGCATTTCAGCGAATATCGATGCGGTTGAGGCTGTCAGGGATATGGTGGCAAGGACGGAATTGCAGTTGCTGCTGAAGGGGGCGAGAGAGAAGAAGTAAGTACATTCTAGAGATATTGGAAATATTAATAAAAAAAGATAATCGCTAAGATATAGTACGCGAATAAACTCGAACAATAAATAGGTCGATAAATGGTAAATATTGAGGGGAAATCAGAAACTGTTGAAACCAAAGAGCATCATGGAAATTTATTGGATTTTGCTTCAAAATTAGAGCAAAAATCTCACAAAGTTAGTAAAAATAATAATAATCTTCCTCTAAATAATAACCGTATAGCAACTCAAAAAACTAGCATTTATCGCCCTGATATTATTGTTTATGACGAAAATGACGATATTACACACATCTTAGAGATAGAAACTGGTGATGGTGGAAAATCAATGGTTGGAGCAATATTTCTTGCAGATTCTTGTATATCATCACACATTAGAAACGAAATTCAAGATAGTACTATAAAGCCCCATCTTATTTTTTTAATATTAGGTTCTAAAGATACCGCAATAAAAAGAATAAATGCGATTGAATCCTATTTAAAAAGCGTTATGTATATAAATTTGCATATTTATACAAAAATAGAGGCATATAAAGAACTGTTTAATACAACCGAGAAAGGACTTTAGAGAGGTCATGGCAATAGGAGCGTGATGCAAATGATAACAGAATCCGATAAACAAATTATCTTTATTATAAAATCCTCAACTTATTACGAAAAGCCAAACTCGTGGAAAAAGTTTCTGTAAATGAGGTTTTATTGGAATTTTCAAAAGTATATGAAATTCATCTTGGAGATAAGAGGAAGTTGAGCGATATCCCAAACAAAGTGATAAAGTTGGCGGATTCTTTGGATATGGATATATTCCCTAAAAAATTTCGGAGTTAAGGTTGGAATTGAAAAAGACAAAACTAAGATAATAAGGTGTTGTTTGTGTTGGAAGGCCGGCGCGCCACCAACGTTTCATCTCTGCCAAATCCCTGCGGGGACGGTGCGCCCGGTGTCGGTGTAATCCGCCCCCTCTCTAAATATAAACAGGGGCAAACGATATGGAACCGGATTGCGCGGATGACGCGGATGCACACGGATACGATTATAGTGCGCCTTTTGTAAGAAAATTGCATTTATTCAGACAGGATTTACAGGATCTGTCACTATAATCGTATCCTGTCAATCCTGTAAATCCGGTCAAATGACTCAAATCCGTGCAATCCGTGCTCCTCTAAGAAAGGAGATGCATAATGCTTTTACCCATATATTTATTCAGACAGGATCGACAGGATTTACAGGATTTGTCACTATAATCGTATCCTGTCAATCCTGTAAATCCTGTCAAATGACTCAAATCCGTGCGTATCCGCGCAATCCGCGTCATCCGCGTTCTTTTTGATTTGATGAATACTATTTCTTCCCCAAACCACAACTAACCAAAATCCAGCCTATTCCATATCCTGCTGTCATATCTGGCCTCCATTTATGAAATCATCCCTCAAAAAAGTTTATAGTTTTTCAGACCGGATTCTGCGATGAAACGTTCCTGCCCGAAGATTATATCTAATTCCTTTCTACTCGATTTTTTCTTATACAAGATATTCTTTTATATCTTCACAACCAAACATGTTATAGAAAGTATGAGCGACAAAAACCAAACATCTTCAAAACACCAGAAATTAAGCGGAGAAAAGAAGAAAAAGAAAAGTGGATGGATTTCAAGAAGTTCCGGTTCTGGAAAGAAAGAACAAAAAGATACAACGATTGTATATACAAGAAGACCAAATGAAACATATGAGGAATATTTGGCTTCACTGGAAACTCCGGAAGAAACACCAGAAGAATGATCTTTTTTAATTTTTCCTGAAACAAAGCTATACTAATCCCTGATAAATCGCATCCCTGCCCTGAAAACCTGCCTCGTGGTGACAAACCTTACAATAGGCGGCAATATACTGATTGGTGTTATAGCGACTTTTGCTTTCATATCCCATTCCAGGATTGGTTTTGTGAAATCAACAGTCCACCTTATATTTTTTCCTGCCCGCAAATAACCAAAAATTGAATGCAGTATCCCCATAATAATGCCGGTATGGGCAGGGTCATTCAAGCCAAATCTGATGTCAATATCCAGGTATTTTAATTTGAAAGCATAAATCAATTCTTTAATAAGTCGTAACACCGGTCCTGAAAGAGATAAAATATCTTCAGGATGCGGGATCGGTTTTTTTATCCCGCTATGTTTTTCTTTTTCCACATACATCGGAGGTTTTTCTTTATGTTGCAACCTGGCGACTTTTCTTCCGAAAACCAGTATATCCGTTTCCCTGTCTTTTAATGCATACCTGAACAGGAATATTATCCAGCCCATGCTGAAAAATCCATCAATTTTTCCTCCAGCCCTTGTAGAATTGAAGCTGATCGTTACCGGAGACAGCAGTATCACAAGGGCTAAAAAAACAAGAATAATTATTATTACTTCGATCATCAGGCACTTTTCAGGCTTATTCCTGGCTTATTCTTCTTTTTTGCACTCTTCCTTCATTGATTTGCATTTTTCTAATATCTCAGGAATCACTGCAGTTATCCGTTCAATTACACCTTTCTCTTTAATCGCGAATACTTGCACATCTTCCTTTGAAACTACAAGAAACGCGATCGGCTGAACGCAAGCACCTCCGCCTCCACCGGCTCCGCTACCCTCATCGCCTGCTTTCCCCTTCCCTTCGCCTCCCCCGCTTCCGAATCCAAAACTTACCTTCGTAACAGGTATGATTGTTCGGCCTTCTATTACTATGTGTTCACCAACAACGGTCTTTGTAGAGATCATATTGGCGATTTCTTCAGTGATAACCTTCAAAGTTTCTTCAATATTCATTCAAACCACTCTCCTTATTTTATTATGTTTTTGGAAACATTTATACTTAACTCAAAATGATGGCATTGTTTATATTTATATATATTTATTAAGATGGGGTCGACAGGATTTACAGGATTTGTCACTAAAATCGTATCCTGTCAATCCTGTAAATCCAGTCAAATTACTCAAATCCTTGCGTATCCGCGCAATCCGCGTCATCCGCGTTCCCTTTGATTTGATGAATGCTTTTAATCCCCAAAACAACAACCGCCCAAAACCCAGCCAATTCCATATCCTGCTGTCATTTCTGCGCCTCCATTTATGAAATCATCCTCAAAAAATTCAATTATAGTTTTCCGCCAAAAATATCATAAAAAACAACGAACTGGGACGAACTCGAAACGAACTCTGGCAAATATGAGTTCGTCACAGTTCGTTTAGTTCGTTGTTAAAAAATTGCTAATCAAATCCAGCATTAAGACGACTTTTTAAGATATTTTTCAGATGAAATTGAAGGAAGTTTACTCACACTGCCACACCGATTAGAAGTGAATTTGTTTGTGGAATGCAATGATGCAGCAAAGTCATTCAAAATTCCCAGGGCCTTGGCATTCTCAATATATAATTCCACAGCCTCTTTCAGGTTTGCAAGAGCTTCCTCTGCTTATTGAAAGATAATTTCCTGTTATTAAATTTTTGGTTTATAGATATTTATTGAAGTGGATTCTACAACATATGCTTAATTTTTATACTGAATAACTTTATATATTATTAAATCACCAGTAGGCTGTCGTTTACCTTATGGAGGACGAAATGAGACAAATAGCAATATACGGAAAAGGCGGGATCGGTAAGTCCACAACAACACAAAATCTTACCGCAGCGCTTGCTTCAATCGGAAAGCGGGTGATGCAGATAGGATGCGACCCCAAGGCGGATTCAACAAGGATGCTCCTGTGGGGTAAAGTGCAGGCAACGGTGCTTGACACCATGCGCGACAACGGACCTGGCGGCGTAACTCTTGATGTTGTCCAGCACACTGGCTTTGGCGGGATAAAATGCGTTGAGGCAGGCGGCCCTGAACCAGGCGTGGGCTGCGCCGGAAGAGGAGTTATTACGGCAATAAAACTGCTTGAGGAGCTCGGAGCTTATAATGAAGAGTTCGACTTCGTCTTTTACGATGTGCTCGGAGATGTCGTATGCGGGGGCTTTGCCATGCCCATACGGGAAGGATATGCAAAAGAAATATACATCGTGGCAAGCGGGGAACTCATGGCGCTCTACGCTGCGAACAACATCTGCAAGGGTATTGTGAGATTCGCAGAGAACGGCGATGCGCGTCTTGGCGGAATAATATGCAATTCCCGTAATGTGGACAATGAACTTGAACTTCTGACCGAATTCGCAAAAAAAATCGGTTCTCATTTGATCCAGTTCGTGCCGCGGGACAACATGGTGCAGCGCGCTGAGATCAACCGCAAGACTGTGATTGATTTTGATCCCACATGCAAGCAGGCTGACGTTTATCGTTCTCTTGCTAAAAACATCATTGAAAACACTAATTTCGTGATACCAAAGCCCATGGCAATGCAGGAGCTTGAGGACATGATGGTACAATTCGGTATTGTGGAGAAGTGAGAACATGAAGATGATTCGTGCTATAATCAGGCCAAACAAGGAAGAAAAAGTAGTTGAGCATCTGGAAAAAGAAGGATTCTATTCCCTTACAAAGATGAACGTATTCGGGCGCGGCAAGCAGAAAGGCATCAGGGTTGGGACAGTTTGTTATGACGAACTGCCCAAGGTGATGCTGATGCTGGTCGTTGAGGACGCAGAAGTCCCAAAGGCGATAAAGGTTATACAGAACAGCGCCCGCACCGGCAATATCGGCGACGGCAAGATATTCGTGACCGATGTTTCAGAGGCATACACCGTGAGGACTGGCGCCCCAGGATTATAGGTGAGATAATGAAGGAAGTTATCGCCATAATCCGAAGACACAATTTACAGGAGACAAAAGCAGGTCTTCTTGGAATCGGTGTCCCGGCGCTCACAATGGTAAGCGTCGAAGGAAGGGGAAAACAGAAAGGACACCCTGGCTGGAATTATGAACTTGATCCGGCATTAATGGATATGGAGGAGAAAAATACAGGCATTAGCTTGCGTTTTATCCCAAAAAGAATGATCTCAACCGTGGTCGAAGATGATGAAGTCCCCAAAGTTGTTGAGACAATTATCAGGACAAACCAGAGCGGTCACATCGGTGATGGCAAAATATTCGTATGTCCTGTGGAAGATGCAGTGAGAGTGAGAACAGGAGAAAAAGGAGAACAGGCGATCAAGTAGAAACCGAAAAAACCGCAGATAAAGACAGATGAACGCAGATATAAACAACGAACTGGTACGAACTCCATACGAACTCGACATTATTGTGTTCGTTTTGAGTTTGTTGAGTTCGTTGTTAAACTTTGCTGTAAATCTTTGCGCCCTTTGCGTTCTTTGCGGTGAAATCAATTGCAGAATTAAGGAAAAATATAGGATAATAACGGAGAAAAAATGACAACAATATTACCAGAATGTGACATCCCGATACCTCAGCGCCAGCCGCATATCGTATGCCATGATCCTGAAAACATGGTCTTGCCCATGTGCAACGTCCAGACCGTTCCAGGAGACATGACAGAGCGCGGATGTACGTTCGCAGGGTGCAGGGGCGTGGTGGGCGGTCCTGTAAAGGATGCGATACAATTAGTGCACGGACCAATTGGCTGTGCATATTATACCTGGGGCACGCGGCGAAACCTTTCTGACACGAAGCTTCACAGGAAGTACTGTTTCAGTACCGACCTGACTGAAGAAAGTGTAATATATGGAGGTGCAAAAAAGCTGCTGAATTCAATAATAGAATCACATGAACTGTTTCCCGAAGGAAAAGCGGTATTTGTCTATTCTACATGTGTTGTCGGGCTGATAGGCGACGACACCGAAGCGATATGCAAACAGGCTTCTGAGAAGATCGGGATACCTGTCATACCATTCCACTGCGAAGGTTTCAGGGGTGTAAGCCAATCCCTCGGCCATCACATAGCCAACCGCACGCTGTTTGAAAAAGTGGTTGGAACAGCAGAACCGCAAGAGTCCACTCCTTACGATATGTGCATTGTGGGTGAATTCAACATTGATGGCGATGCCTGGATCGTCAAGCCGCTTTTTGAAAGAATGGGCGTGCGGGTACTTTCTGTATTTACAGGCAATGCCTCTTATGATGATATTCCACCCATGCACAGAGCAAAGCTGAATATCGTGCAGTGCCAGAGATCATCCACCTATATCGCAAAGATGATACAGGACAAGTATGGTGTTCCTTACATCAATGTGTCCCTTTTCGGCATGAAGCAGACCGCAGACGCGCTTCGTGATGTCGGGAAGTTCTTCCAACTTGAAGAGAATGCAGAAAAAGTGATAGCAGAAGAGCTTGCAAAGTACCAGCCCATGATCGATCAATATAGGAAGAGACTCGATGGCAAGAAGTGCTTCATATACCAGGGGGCACCGCGTGCCTGGCACTGGATGGGACCAATGCGGGAGCTGGGCATCGAAACGATCCTGACGGCAACGACGTTCGGCCACAAGGACGACTATGAAAAAATAATGGAGAAGGCAAAGCCAGGGCATATCTGTATAGACAATCCCAATGCACTTGAGATCGAGGAATACCTGATCAAGCTCAAACCTGATTTCTTTATCGGAGGCTTGAAGGAAAAATACCTGACATACAAGCTTGGCATCCCCTTTATCAACGGTCATTCCTACGAAGAAGGACCTTATGCGGGCTTTGAAGGATTCGTGAATTTCGCAAAGGATATTGATGTTGCAGTTAACAGTCCTGTGTGGAAGTTTATAAACAAGCCGCTGGAGGTGAATTAAATGGCTTTGATTAACCAGAGTTCTGAGCCTGTCAAGACGGTTCGTAAAACTCGAAGCGTAACAATTAATCCGCCCAAGATGTGCCAGCCCATGGGCGCCATTCTTGCTTACATGGGAGTACACGGCTGCGTTCCGCTGGTGCATGGTTCGCAGGGATGCAGCACATACCCGCGCTACAATATCGCGCGCCATTTCAGGGAATCAGCAGAAGTTGCAGTTTCATCTCTTGCCGAGGATGCTGCCGTATATGGAGGGGCCAAGAACCTGACCGAAGCCATAAAGAACGTCAAGTCCAGGCTGAACCCGGCTGCTATTGGTATCTGTACCACATGCATGAGTGAGACCATAGGCGACGATGTGAAACTGATATCCAAGAAGGCACTCACCCCTGGTGATACGATGAGGATATTCCCGGCTTCCACGCCAAGCTATGTTGGAACGCATCTCACAGGATATGATAATGCCCTGAGGACACTTGTGGAAACACTGGCAGTAAAGGGTGAACCAAATAACAAAATAAACATTATCACGGGAATAATCAATCCAGGCGACATCAGGGAGATAAAGAACATGCTGCGCTTAATGAATGTGCAAAGCATATTCCTGTCCGATATCTCCGAAACCCTTGATTCTCCCATATTACCTGGCGGGCACAAACCCGTCCTGCCCGACGGAGGAACGAATCTCAGTGATATCGCAGATTCTGCAAATTCGTTGGGTACAATAGCGATATGCAGGACAGCGGGTTCGGCGGCTACGTATCTTAAGAACAAGTTCAGCGTTCCTTCTTTGCTTGACCCTGCGCCTATCGGTGTCATCAACACGGACAGGTTTGTGCAGAATGTCTGCAAGTTAAGCGGCGCAATGATCCCTGATGAGATCATAAAAGAGCGCGGGCGACTTATCGACAGCATGGTGGACGTTCACCACTATCTGTATGGAAAAAAAGTCGCAATTTTCGGCGACCCTGATCTTGTATCAGCCATTGTCAGGTTCTGCGCTGAAGCCGGGATGAACCCCACCGTTGCGATGACTGCAACGAAACATAAAGATTTTGCTCCAGACATCAAGGCAGTAAATAGCGAATACAGGACAGATACACAGATCCTTGAAGGCACAGACCTGTATGAATTTCACGAGGTTGTCAAAACCCATGGGGCAGAACTGATACTAGGCAATTCCAAGGGCAAGGACGTTGCAGATGATGAGGGCGTCCCACTTGTGCGCTTTGGTTTCCCTGTGTACGACCGCGTTGGCGTATACAGGTATTCCATAATGGGTTATAACGGCTCGATATATCTGCTTGATTTGATGACAAACGCTATCCTGGGGCACAAGTATGATCCCAATAAGCTGCACCAGTGAGGTAAAAATATGGAATACGTGACCGGAATAACAGCATCGGGCGGGAGCTGGACTCCCACATTTGTTGTAAGAAGCAATATCAACAACTGCGGATGCTGTGGAAAATGTTTCAAGATATGCGGGCGCGAAGTATTCGAGTACATCGACCATCCCAACAGTGATGACCTGTGCGGCGCCAAGGTCATGACAGTGGCTCATCCTGAGAACTGCATCGGATGCGGCGCATGCGCGCGCGGGTGCCCGAAGAAAAATATTGTGTGCGAGCCGAAGGTGAGGTGATAGAGAGAAGAGAAATCTCACCGCAAAGTTCGCAAAGACCATTGTTGCTCTGCTTTGCGCCCTTTGCGTTCTTTGCGGTGATAAAATTAAACGAGACAAAATAAATATGTCCAAAATAAGCCACATCCTCCTCCCAAACCCGGTGGTCATTCCCACCGGGACACAACTCGATGAAGCTGCGAAGCTCATGAAGGCAAACAAGATCACAAGTGTGCTTGTCAGCAAAAACGGCAAGCTTGCAGGCATTATTTCTGTGGAAGATATTATTAATATTGCAGCAGAAAGGGGCAGACTAGACATTCCAGTGGATACTGTCATGCATTCACCCCAGCTTTCGATTGACTCTGGAAAATGGCTCTTCGATGCGATTATCATGTTTGAACACAATAAAGAATCATATTTAAGCGTGTTAGAAAATGGAGAGAAAATAGGAATTATAAGAGCGGATGATTTGTTGCATACATACAGGTTTAATTATGAGACGCAAAGATAAAGAAATCAAGGATATTAAGGAAATCGAATCAATTATAAGCAAATCAAATGTTTGCAGGATCGCTCTTTCTGAAAACAATTCTCCATATATTGTTCCTGTTTGTTTTGGTTATAAGGAAAATTGCCTGTATTTTCATTCTGCCAACGAAGGTAAAAAAATAGAGAAAATTAGGAAAAATAATAAGATATGTTTTGAGTTTGATATGTATAGTGGATTATTGAATTCTGAAAACCCATGTGATTGGGATGTAAAATATTTAAGTGTTATCGGCTTTGGCAAAGCTTCTTTTATTCACGACTTTGATGAAAAAATAAAGGCTTTGAATATCATAATTGAACATTATTCAGACAGTTCTTATGAATTCCAAAAAAAATTTATTGATACTGTAACAATTATTAAGGTTGAGATAGAGACTATTACTGGAAAAAAATCGGGATATTCATGAGAATTCATTCATTACAGCATGAACCGTTTGAAGGTTTAGGAAACATCGAAGTATGGGCAAAGAACAAAGGGCACAATGTCACAAGCACCCTTCTCTTCAATAACGAAGAACTCCCCGATACCAGCGAATTTGACTGGCTGGTCATAATGGGCGGGTCAATGAACATTTATGAAGAAGATAAGTTCCCCTGGCTTAAGGAAGAAAAGAATTTTATTGCCAAAGCTATTGAAAGCAAGAAAATCCTTCTTGGGGTTTGTCTTGGTTCCCAGTTGATCGCAGATGTCCTCGGTGGCAAGGTCAGCAAGAACCAATACAAAGAGATCGGCTGGTTCCCGGTATCTTTGACAAGGGAAGCGAGAGACTCTTCGATATTCAGCAGCCTTCCCGCCACATTTAATGCATTTCACTGGCATGGCGATACGTTTAAAATACCTCCTGGAGCGGCACGGATCGCACAAAGTGAAGGATGTGCGAACCAGGCGTTTGAATCTGGGCGCGCCATAGGATTGCAGTTCCATCTTGAATACTCAAAAAAGAGCATCGATCTCATGTTCCGGAATTGCAGTGATGAGCTTGTGGACGGGAAATACATCCAGACTCCGGATGAAATTATTTCAAAGATCGCAAATGTCCATGAAATGAATAAGACATTGAATTTGATACTGGATAACATGGAACGTGAGTTTGGGGCGCCGCATTAAAAATATTACTATTAAATTATGGACGACATCTTTTTTATTGCACTATTGATATTTGCAGCAGGGCTGCTCTACTCCTCGGTAGGTCATGCCGGTGCTTCGGGATATCTTGCAGTAATGGCAATATTCGGTCTTGCCCCTGATGTAATGAAGCCAATGGCGCTTGTACTGAATATTCTTGTAGCTATCATAGCCACATGGCATTTCTTCAGGGCAGGGTATTTCTCGTGGAGAATTTTCTGGCCGTTTGCTGTTGGTTCGATCCCGTTTGCGTATATCGGAGGTGCTTTATCTCTTCCGGGTCCTGTCTATAAGCAAATCCTTGGTTTAATCCTGTTGTTTGCAGCATATCGGCTTTTTCAATACAGGCACCTGGAAGCGACAGATGCAGTTAAACCAGTTCCTATTCTAATGGCTGTTTTTCTAGGAGCGGGGATTGGACTATTATCCGGAGCAATAGGCGTGGGAGGAGGTATATTTTTGAGTCCACTGCTTCTGTTTATGGGATGGGCAGAAACAAAGCAGACTGCCGGTGTTTCTGCTGCTTTTATCCTCGTGAATTCCATAGCTGGAATTTCCGGGCACATTTCAAGCGTGAAATTTTTGCCTGATGCTGTCTATCCCTGGGCAATTGCCGCTGCGCTTGGGGGTATAATTGGCTCCAGCCTGGGCAGCCGGCGATTTGTAAATACAACCCTGTATCGCCTGCTCGCAGTTGTCCTTGTAATTGCTGGCGCAAAGCTCATTTTCGTATGATGTATGATATATGTCATGGAATTCATAGATTTATCTTAAAGTCAATTTTGCAGAATTTCAAAAAAGATATCTTTTGTGTAAGTATATAGAAAACTATTTAAGTATGCAAACGGTAGCCTATAGTCGGTCTCACATATCCCTCATTTGAGTTATCTCTCAAGTTGGGTAATATATTGTAAACGTTGATTCAATGAAAGTGAATCTAAAAAACCAGATGGGGATATGTCGGGATCTAAATATCAAAGGAGAAATGATAATGGCAAAACCAATGACGGATGTGTTTCAGGGATCAAATGTTAGAGGAAAGCATAATTGGCAAAGCGGAATAGATGAACAGGATTTCTTAATTACACATAATGATTTATAATAACAAATAGTAATAAAGTCAAAAAGATCAGTGATAAATATGGCAATATCAAATGAAATTACAAAAGAATTCATAATAAATTCAATACAAGAGAACCAGGTGAGGTTTTTACGATTGCAATTTGTCGATATAGGTGGAAATGTAAAGAACGTGGGTATTCCCGTATCGCAGGCAGAAAAAGCTCTTACTCAAGGAATAGCATTCGATGGTTCTTCCATAGAAGGATTTGTCAGGATTGAAGAATCCGATATGATCCTGAAACCAGACTACAACACATATTGTATTCTTCCATGGGAAGTAAGCGGTGGCAAAGTTGCCAGGTTAATATGCGATGTCTACAGGCCGGATGGCAAGCCCTTCGAAGGCGACCCCCGTTATGTCCTGAAAAGAGCGATCGCGGAAGCAGCAAAGCGCGGCTATGTAATGAACAATGGTCCTGAGCTTGAATTCTTTTTCTTCAAAAAGAAAGATGGCGAAGCGACAACCGTTCCTCATGACATGGGAGGATATTTCGATTTCCCGCCCATAGACCAGGCTGAAGAGATACGCCAGGATATAGTAAATAATCTTGAAACAATGGGATTCAACATAGAGGCTTCCCATCACGAAGTTTCAATTGGGCAGCATGAGATAGACTTCAAATACGCTGACGCATTAAAGACAGCCGATAATGTTATCACATTCAAGTTCGTCACAAAGACCATAGCGCAAAAGAACGGTTTACATGCATCTTTCATGCCAAAACCCATCTTTGGTATAAACGGTTCCGGGATGCACACAAATATTTCGCTCTTTAAGAATGGAAAGAATGCGTTCTTTGATGAATCCAAAGATCTGCAAGTAAGTGATACTCTGCGATATTTCGTAGGCGGCTTAAAGAAACACGTACAATCCTTCACAGCGGTAACAAATCCTATCGTGAACAGCTATAAGAGAATTGTTCCGGGATACGAGGCACCAGTGTACATTGCATGGTCCGGCGCAAATCGCTCATCCATGATTCGCATTCCAGCAGCAAGAGGCAGCAGCACACGAGTTGAGCTAAGAAGTCCTGACCCGGCGTGCAATCCATACCTCTCATTTGCCGTTATTCTTATGGCAGGTCTTGACGGTGTAGAGAACAAAATCGATCCGGGAGAGCCAACCACGCTTAACCTCTTCCACCTGAATGATGAAGAAAGAAAGGCTAATGGGATAGAATCATTGCCAGGAAGCCTTAAGGAAGCGCTGGATAATCTTGAAACAGATAGCATCATAAGGAATGCACTCGGCGAACATGTGTATGAAGATTTCATGAGACTCGGAAGAGCTGAATGGGATGCATACAGGATAAGTGTGCACGACTGGGAGATCAAGCGTTACCTGAACCTGATCTAAGCGCGTAAGTAAAAACAAAAAATGAATACGACAACTATAGACTCAATGGTTCAAAGGAAACTCATAGAGATACTGCGGATACTCTATGAAAACCAGGAGCCTATAGGAGCCCGTCTGATAGCCGACAAAATGAATGAACGCGGATACCCCATAGGCGAAAGGGGTGTCCGTTATCACCTGCGAATACTTGATGAACGGGGTCTTACCCAACGCCAGGGCTACGATGGACGGATCATCACTGAGCGCGGGAAAAAAGAGCTTGAAAATGCGCTTGTGGGTGACAGGACTGGTTTTATAATCACAAGAATTGAAAAACTTATCTATGATACAACTTTTGATCTCAAGACAAAGCAGGGTAGTGTGATAATCAACACGTCTATCATCGATAAGAAAGACCTTGATGATACCGTGGAAATAATGCGGCATGTAATAAATGAAGGTTATTGTTTTAGTCCGTATCTCAAAATAATGGAAGAGGGGGCTTCCTTTTCAGATATTAATATCCCTGAAGGCAAAATCGGGATAGCTACAATGTGCAGCATAACAATTGATGGGATCTTGCTAAAGAGCGGTATTCCTGTAACCCCGAAATACGGAGGATTACTTGACGTGAAAAACAGGAAACCAACAGGTTTTGAAGATATTATTGTTTATACCGGCACTTCTATTGACCCTATGAAGATATTCATTTCAAAGAAGATGACAAGAGTACTTGAGGCAGTGGAAACAGGATCGGGAAGTCTTCTTGCGAACCTGCGCGAGATCCCTGAATCTTCTGTTAAGGAGGCTGAAAACATTCTGAAATCTGCAATGAGCATGGGGATAGCTGATGTTACGCAGATTGGCGAATCCGGAAAATCGGTGCTCAATGCCCCGGTTGAGTCCGGAAAAGTGGGCGTTGTGGTATATGCCGGGACTAATATCATGGCAGCGGTTGAGGAAAGCGGAATTAATGTTAACACTTACCCGATATCAACTATAATGGATTTTAAAGATTTGAAAAAGCTTTAGGGACAAAGACAATTCTTTGCAGCCTGTGTATTTTAACTGTTATTAGGGTTCTGTCATGTTGCAGTTGTTCGGATGGGCTATAAAAAGTAGGTTGACTTTTGACCACACAAGTTTACCGTTATTAGCAATTCTTAAATATCTCGTTGCGTATTTTGAATTAAAGGAAGTAAAGTATCGAAATGGGTGTCCAAATGCAATATAATAAACATGATTACTGGAAAGGAAAAACAATCTCGCCAATCACAATTAATGATAAAATGTCCGTTACCCAACTCGTAGATGAGATTTTTGACGGTATGGGTTATAATGCAAAACGGCTTGCCGAAGCATGTCATCTTTTCAAGTCTATGATCGATGAAAACTCAACTGTATGTTTAACACTGGCGGGAGCTATGACCCCGGTGGGTATGGGTGGCGGGATCATCAAAATGATTGAGAAAGGTTTTATTGACTGGATAGTTACAACTGGCGCAAACACTTACCATGATATGCACTTTGCTTACAAACTTCCTGTGCATCAGGGTGATCAATGCGCTGACGATAACGAACTTGCAGAATATGATGTCGTTCGCATTTATGATGTATATATAGATATGCAAAAAACTCTTATTGCCCAGGATAAGATCATCCAGGCGCTTACAAGTAAAGCTGCGGAAAAAAACAAGTTCCCTGAAAAATTCTCAACCGCACTTTATTATAAGGTTCTAGGCGAAGGAGTTTTAGAGACTGCCAATAACCCTGAAAAGTCATTCATTGCCTGTGCATCAAAAAATAAAGTTCCTGTTTTTGTCCCCAGTTTTGCGGATTCATCTGTCGGGATGTGTACGAGTTACCTGCCGATCCTCGCAAATGGAACATCAGTTTCTACAGACCTTGATCCTGCTGATTTTATCGATCCCAGCCCAACCATGGATGTCCTTGAAAGCGCTGCTATCGTTCATGACAGCATGATACACGATATTTCGCGCGGCGTCCTTGAAGTTGGCGGCGGCGTTCCAAAGAATTTCCTCCAGCAAACAGGTCCCATGATCTCACAGATAATCGGGATGGATTGTCCTGGTGAGAATTATGTTGTCCAGGTGACGGTTGACCGGCCGGATACGGGAGGGCTGTCTGGAGCCACTATAAACGAAGGCAAATCATGGGGAAAGATACCAAAAGCCGGAGAGGGTAATGTTGTTCCTTATCTTGACGCAACGGTTGGCATTCCGATTATCTTTGCGTATGCTCTTGAAAACTGCAAACCCAGAAAACCCAGGAAGCTGGGTGATAAATTGCCTGAAATGACCAGGGAATTGATAAAGGCTGCAAGGATAAATGCTCAGTAATCCCGCACCGTGACGTTTTTCTTTTAGTCACAGGTTAAAGCAAACTGACTTCCTTGATATGTTATAAGACCTGAAAAGATGAAATAAGCAAGATATCCGGATTTTACATGATTATAATGATACTTATAACCAGAATATTTATTAACTAGTAATTTATATATCTACACGTTAGTAAAAAAACGGGTTTTAATATTATGGAGACCAAACAATGTTAGAAACCCCCAATGAGAGAGTTAAACTGTTAAAAGCAGGGATGAGTGGAAAACGAATAGAAGAGCTATACATTTCCCGGAATAAAATTAAGATAGTACATAGACCTTTACTCTATGAGCTGGTTGAAATTCCCAATAATAAAAGTAATAGTTTTCTCAAGTGTCAGGAAGCCATCGCTGAATTGTGCTCCTAATCCGTTCGTAATGATGCCGCATGGAATTCCTTCATGCTTTCAATTGACAAACACCTTGCCCCTTCAAATGCTATTACCCTGCCGGTAATTTCTCCATCCTGGATAACCAGTTCCACCGCCCCGGGTTCGGATAATCTCGGCGATGTGGGGCTACCCGGACAAACAAGAAGCACATCGCTTTTTTCGATCACCGGCTTATGGATATGCCCGAATACCAGAACATCAACATCCATTTCTTTTGCCATGTACCGTGCGCCTGTCGTATCATTGATCGAAAGTGTTGCTTCGTGTACTATTCCGATCTTAACGCCATCGGCTTCGATTATTCTCCTCTCAGGGATCAATTTCTTTAATTTTACTTCATCCATGTTCCCGTGAACTGCTTCAAGCCTGCAAATCCCAGTTAGATCTTCATATGCTTGTTTTGTGACAAAATCCCCTGCATGGATGACGATATCAGCCTGTTTTATCAATTTAACAAGCCCGGTCGGCAACGACTCAATGATCGAGCCTGATTTTATGTGTGTATCAGAAATCGCAATAATCTTCATGCGTATCCGTAATCCATGTAGTTCAATTCTTTTTTGACCTGTTTTAAGAATTTCCTGTATGTTTCTGTGGAAAAATCCAGCCAGTCCTTAAAATCAGAATTCAATTTCTTTCCGATAGTGTCTTCTTTTTCAGTTCTGCTCTGTTCACGATAATCCTTTAGTTCATCAAGATTTTTTTCAACATAATGATAAAGCGCAGTTTCAGCGAAAGGCTTGGGGATCAGGGGAGAATTTGATGAGATATTGAGCATAAGGTCTTTTTCGTTCATCAGATCTTCAGGTGTTATACCTGAACTTTCGATCGCTTTTTCCAATGTTTCATTGCTTATTTTTCGCTTTTCCTCAGGAGAGAACTTTCGGATGCCGTTCCTCATATTTTCTTCATAGATTTCTTTTTGCAGGAGTTCATGGAAAAGTGCATATTTTAAAATGGTCTGGCTTGCTTCTTCCAGGTAAGTTGAGTTAAGGGTGATTATTGAATACCATGAACCTTCAATATAATAACGCCTGTTCAGGGCAACAGCATAATCAAAAACGCCCGGGAAAGGAGCAAAGATGCTCTGCGAGAAGACGATGGCATCGGTTGAAAGAAAGAGTATATTTTGCGTGGATAACTTTTTGATAGTGTCAAGCCCTGAAGAACCAAAAACTGATTCAGGTTTTTCGAGATATTGTTCGTTGCGGGTAATGATCTTTTTCAGGTCGCCTGCCTTTAACCTGTTCAGGGAAAAGGCGATGTCTTTAGCAGCAAAGCTTATCCATTGTGCATATTCTTCCTCGAACTTCTTCTTTGAAAGCTCCTGCATAGGGGATAAATCGTAATTTCATGATATATAGTTAGTGGGAAGATCGAATGCTCGTTTGTGTGAATCTCATTATCGATAGGTTTTCAATGACCGAATCTTGTTTTTGATTCCCTTATCAGATGCTCCTTTTCAAGTTTCAATCGTGCATCTTTGAACATGGCTATAATCCTTTGTTCATCAACCAGCGGATCATCCTGTGCGCATTCCCCGGATTTCCTGCAATCCTGTGCCAGGCGAAGTGAGCGCTCTTCAAGAAGGGGGAGGGTCTCCTTAAGTGTGTGTTCCAGCCATTTATCATCCTTGGCGAGTACGCCAACGAACATGGAAGGAATAACATCTTTCTCGATGATCTCAAGCCTTTTCTTTGCACTAACAGTTCCCATCAGGGAACTATTTTATTTTATAAAGATATAAAAGTTGGGTTCATAGAAAAGAACCCTTATATAAAAATTACCACGGAGGATGCAGAATTCAGAGAGTTGTAATTCTCTGTCCTCCGTGCGATCTGTGTTTTATTAGTATGAGAATATAATTATAAGTCTCCAAACTTCTAAATCAATTACGTCTGCCCCGTCTTTGTGAATTTGACCTGTCAGGACGAGGCCTGCGCTTGCTACTAATCTGCTCTCTTCTGATAAAAGGCTTATTCGATCCTCTCTCTGGCATTTTAATTGCGATTTTCTGGAAAGCAGGCAATGTCTCTTCTGTTATTTCCACATCATTTTCTTTCAATACTCTTGTAAAATTATCATAATCGCTTCTTGAAAGGATATTTATGGCCTTACCTTCTGCTCCGGCTCTCGCTGTTCTTCCAATTCGGTGGATATACCCCTTGCTCTCGCGGGGAATATCGTAGTTGTAAACATGAGACACACCTGGGATATCAAGTCCTCTAGCAGCTACATCAGTGCACACAAGGACACAGAATTTCCCGGAATGAAATGAACCCAATACATCACTGCGTCTGTTCTGGGTCAATCCGCCATGAATCGCAAGGGCGTCTATACCAGAAGATCTCAAATTCTTTGTAACTTTGTCCGTATTTCGTTTGGTATTGCAGAAAACCATAACAAGATTTGAGTTTTCATTCTTGAGCAGGTGCACCAGTAATGAAAATTTCAGTTCATCGCCCACATCATAAAAGGTCTGTACAAGTTTTTTCGGGTCAACAAATGAATCAACCGATACCTGGAGGGGTTTATTCATATAACGCCGGGAAAGCTGGACAACTTCTTTTGAAATTGTTGCAGAGAATAAGAGTGTCTGCCTTTCTGTCGGGCATTTGCGGATTATTCTTTCAACATCATCCTTGAATCCCATATCTAACATGCGGTCTGCTTCATCAAGGACAAGAGTTTTTACCCGGCCAAATTTAATAGTACTTCGTTCCACATGATCAAGGATCCTGCCGGGTGTTCCAACTACAATATCTGCGGTCTGCAATCCTCTTATCTGCGGATTGATCCCCACGCCTCCATAGACCGCAATAACTTCTAAAGGCTTGTACTTTG
>JAPZAP010000081.1 GCA_027460585.1 Candidatus Methanoperedens sp.
AGCGAGAGAGGGAATTGCAGTACGTGTTTTCGGAACAGGGGCAAAGATGGGAAAGGATGAAGCGGCTGAAACAGGATGTGTCAAGAACTGGGCACCTGACTTCATGGTTATGATCAGCCCCAACTCGAGTGCTCCGGGCCCGACAGCAGGAAGAGAACTCTGGAAAGACACACCAACGATCGTGGTCTCTGACGGACCAACGAAGAAAGAGGACAGGGAAAAACTGGAACAAGCCGGCTTTGGATATATAATACTTCCAGTTGATCCGTTGATCGGTGCAAAAAGGGAGTTCCTTGACTGCGTTGAGATGGCAACCTTCAATACCGATGCATTAAAGGTATTGGCAATATGCGGCGCAATAAGGCTGGTCCAGACAGAGATAGATAAAGTAATTGACCAGGTAGCAGCAGGTACAAAACCACTTGTGCTCCCCAAGATCCTTGCAAAACCGGAGAAATGTGTTGAAAGCGCAGGATTTTCTAACCCGTACGCAAAAGCAAAGGCGCTTGCGGCCCTGCACATAGCCACAAAGGTCGCAGAAATTGACTTCCCGGCATGCTTTGTATTAAAAGAGGTCGATCAGGTAGCCACAGCCGCAGCTGCAGGTCATGAAGCCATGCGCGCAGCAGCCAAGCTTGCTGATGAAGCTCGCGAGATGGAAAAAGCAAATGACTCAGTCCTCAGGAAGCCCCACGCAAAGGACGGCAGATTGTTGACTAAGACAAAACTCCTTGATAAACCACAGTAGCAAGTATCAGGAAGTTTATTTACTTCCTGGTTTTATTTTTTTAATGCCCGAAATAATTTAGTCCTTATCCGTGGCATGCAAATAAAAGTATACCGCTTTTGAAATTGCCTCTTTTATATGCGCTTCTCCGGTTTTTACCTTCAATGCAATAATATCTTCCTGTGGAAAAATGGACTGTACATGAACCAAATTTTTCTGATCGTATGATCCCTGGATCAATGCAATGTTTGGATTCTGCGTATTAACGAATTCATTTCCAAAAGGCAACCTCCGTCTTTGCACCTCTTTATCTGCTTTTCGTTTTCTTTTTTCACGCTCTTCGATAATCTTCATGGCACTAATTAGTTTCATTTTTCGAACCCTCGCTTTTAACACTATAATTATCATTAGCATTTCTACATAAAAGGATTTCGCTACTGCAACAAAGTAAAAAAGGATTTAATATTAATATATATAAATAAAAAAATCTCAGATGATGCCAGTAAGATTATGTCGGAAAATTACCTGTATCAAGATATTTAAAAATCAAAAATCTGAGTTATCCGACAGTATCAGTAATATACAAACTCCCACATCCCAAAATAATTTATATCTTTATTTGTTCAGGTAAAAATCCTTTTTTGATTAGAACTTCTTTCATCCGGCTCTTATGATTACCCTGAAGTTCAATAACATTATCTTTAATTGTTCCACCGCATGCGAATTTTGACTTCAGATATGATGTCAATTCCTGCAAATTGATCTCATTCGGGTTAAGACCTTCGATCACAGTCACTTCTTTTTTATATTTTCGAGTATCTATCTTTACAACTATTCTCTGTTGTTCTTTTGCCACTTCTTCACATATGCAAAGTTCTTTTGGCAAACCGCATACAGCACACATTTCTGAACTCATTTATTGGATTAATACCTCCATTCTTATATTA
>JAPZAP010000082.1 GCA_027460585.1 Candidatus Methanoperedens sp.
ATTCATGCATGCGCTGGATTGCGCCGCATCCTTATACTGCTTATGTTATGTTTTCCATAAAACAATCGATCACGTTTGTTTTTATATGATTTGCATAAGACTATAATAATCTCGATATCATTTGACAATTTAGCCTTGACAGGACACTAATCCCAAATGAGAATATATGCTTTCCATCGGGCATCGGTTAAGGAGGCAAATTCGAGAATAGATTGTGAGCAAATAAAGTGTAACCGAAACAAATAATACCTATTTCCAATATAAGATAACACGGATAATCATGCAAGTTGAAAATTGTAATTTCTGCTCGGATGAGAAATGCACGGCAGCAGACCTTGAATTATGCGATTTTGCTGGAAAAAATTTCAAGGAATGCCTTCGCTACAAGTTGCATTTCCTGAGACCCCAGCTCATGCAGTTGCGCTAGCCATCCTTATCTTTTACAGGATGATAAAAAAGAATGAACATACGTTGAACTAAGGAAATAAAAGGAGTAATCTATGACAAAATATCGTTGCACAGTATGTGGTTATGAATACGACCCGGAAGTGGGAGACGCTCCTAAAATAAAACCGGGAACTGCATTTGAGGATCTGCCTGATGATTGGGTTTGCCCCCAATGCGGCGTGGGCAAAGAAATGTTTGAAAAAATATAATAATGCGACAATTGGGAAAATACCTAAATAGTATTGCCACCAATAATATGTTCGTATAATTACGAATAAAACTGAGGAACAAATGAAACAAGAACGCTGGGGCAACATAGGCTCAAAATTCGCGCATCTTACAAGCGCTCACCCGTGCTACAATGAAAAAGCTCATTTCACAACCGCAAGGATCCACTTACCTGTGGCTCCGCGCTGCAATATCCAGTGCAATTACTGTATCAGGAAACTGGACAAATGTGAACACAGGCCCGGCGTTGCCTCAAGTATCCTTAATCCACGTGAAGCTCTTGTAAGGGTAGATAAATACTCAAAGGAAATGCAAAATCTTAAGGTCGTGGGTATCGCCGGACCTGGCGAGGCGCTTGCGAATGAAGACTCCTTTGAGACTATGCGCCTTGTGCATGAAAAATATCCTGATCTTATAAAATGCGTGGCAAGCAACGGTCTTATGCTTTCCGAAAGAGTGGATGATCTTGTCAAAGCGGGAGTAACAAGCGTCACTGTTACAATAAACGCAGTTGACCCTGAAGTCGGGGCAAAGATATATTCCTTCGTCCGATACCATGATCAGACATACAGAGGTGTGGAAGGCGCAAAACTCCTGATCGAGAAACAGTTCGAGGGTGTAAAGAAGGCAAGCGAAGCCGGATTGAACGTAAAAGTAAATATGGTGCTGATTCCTGAGATCAATTTTGAGCAGGTTAAAGAAGTCGCGAAAAAAGCTGCAGAGAACGGCGCAATAATTATGAATATCATCCCGATGATTCCGCTTAACAGGTTTGAAAAAGAAAGACCTCCGGACTGTGACGAACTTAATATCGCAAGAACCATAGCAGAAGAATACCTGCCCCAGTTCAGGCTGTGCAGGCAGTGCCGCGCAGATGCGGTCGGTGTTCCAGGCCAGGAACCCTGCGGCTCACCCATTCAGCAGCGCACAAGCACCGAATACTATCATGCTTAATACTGATAAAAGAATTAGTAAGAATAAGAGGTGAAAAAATGTGTTTTGCAGATTCATCCGTAAGCGTTGAGCTAGAGGAAGGAAACTTTGTACTGGAAGAGTATCAATGCATGGAATGCAGTTCCAGTTTCCGCGGGATCGGAAAAAAAGTAAGATGCCCATCGTGCGACTCGGCGAAGGTAAAGAAAGTTTAGCCGATGATCGTTATACGAAAAACTATATTTTAGGAAACTCATATCCACAATTGGGGCACATAACCTGCCCGCATTTCATAAAACGTGGGCACATCATGCAGCCCTGCGCTTCTTTCTCCTCAAATTTAAATCCGCAAAGCGGGCATTGAGTTTTCATAACAGGTGGAAATATCCTATAAACCTGAAAGCTATTCCGCCGATAAGTATTGCAAGCACTATGGTAAATGTCATGATACCCAGCGCCCGCTTCCAGCCAAGTTCGCGGCCCAGTACTGCGATCGTCGCAACGCAGGGGATATATATCGTATTCACAAGAGCATAAACGAACAATTGTGCTTTCGTCATGAAAAGCAGGAGGTTATTTGCACCGCCGCCATACATGACAACTGCAAGCGTGACAAGAAGCTGCAGGGCAAGTTCCTTTCTAAGTACTGCAAATATCAATGTCAGTCCTGCAACAGCGGGAAGGCCAAGCCATCCCTCGACTATTGGTGATAATGGCAAGGCCAGTTTCCAGAGGTATCCGGTTTCATAAAGCCCACCGAGCAACATTGAACCAACAAGCACTATCGGAAAAGCCACGAATACGAAGTCCTGGAACCTGTACCAGGTCTTTTTCAAAATGTTGGAAATTATAGGCGCCCTGAATGGGAACATTTCCATAACGAGGCCTGTCGATTCACCTGGCATGATCTTGTTAAGACCCACACCTACAAGAAAAACAAGAACCAACACTATTAGAAATATCGCGACTGCCGGCTTCCATCCTACGAACAGGGAAACCGCGCCCAGGATGACCGCAGTTCTGGCGCTGCATGGAATAAGAGTAATGAGGGTGCTGGCTATCGTTCTTTCCCTAATCGTTGTCAGGACGCGCGTTCCGATTATCGCTGGCACATTGCAGCCAGCGCCTGCGACAAGCGGTATGATTGCGCGGCCATGCAGCCCGAACTTGTGCATGAGCCTGTCTGTCAGGAATGCCACGGAATTCAGGTATCCTGAATCCTCCAGGAAAGCGAGCATGAAATAGAAGGTAAGAACATACGGTATGCCCACGGCAAGAGCGGCAAGGATTCCTGCATCAAAACCCCAGATGAGTATCTTTCCAAAATGTCCGCTTCCAAAAACAGAAAAAATCGCCCCATCGATCAGGGGAGATGCGTACAATGCCCAGTTACTGCTTAAAATCCTGGAGAGCCAGTTCCCTGCATAAAACAGGAAAGAAAAAATTAATGCCAGGGCGCCAATAAGAATTGGGATACCAGTGACAGGGGAAGTTGTGTATGCCCATATCTTATCCGAAATGAGGGGTTTTACATCACCCTGCACCTGTGATGCTATTGACCCCGCAAGCCCATGTCTTTCGCGTGCGATCCTTATAGGAGTTTTCTCACCATGTAATTTTTCGATTTCCCTGCTTATCCTTTTTGCTTCGGAAACGATCGATCTGCCATTTTCATGCTTACCCACAAGTTCACTGAATTCAGAATCTTCTTCAAGAAGAAGTATCGACAGAGCCCTTCTATTTATCCCAAAATCATACGGATCAAGCATCTTTTCGAGTTTCTTGATGTTGGATTCAATATCATCTCCATAATGTGGTGGATATTTGATATCTTCTTTTTTCATGGCGGTATCTACAGCTTTCTGGATCATGTCATCAAGACCGCTGCCCGTTGTGGCTATTGTCCGGACAACAGGTACGCCAAGAAGCTGCGAAAGTTCCTCCGAATTGATAATGATATTCCTTTTCTCAGCTTCATCTACCAGGTTCAGGGCAGCCACAATAGGTATGCCAAGATCGAGGAACTGGATAAGCATGTAAAGATTCCGGGCAAGGTTTGTGGCATCAAGTACCATTATTGCTGCATCGGGTTTGCAGTCAAGAACCGCCCTTCGCGCAACCCACTGGTCTTCCGAAACCGCGCCCAGCGCGTAGCTGCCAGGAAGGTCGATTATGCCTATCTTAAGATTTTTAAAATTCGTGGTCGCCATATTGAGTTCCACGGTTTTTCCGGGATAGTTCGCAGTGACCACTCCCATTCCCGTGAGGCGGTTGAATATGCTTGATTTTCCCACGTTGGGATTTCCAGCAAGCACAAACGTGAAATCAGTCGCACCTTTTATATCTTTCAGGGCGCCATGACATGAAATAGCCATCTTATTTTACCTTTATTTAACTTTTATTTTTGATGCTACTTCTCTCCCAAGAGCATAACGGGAACCCGAAACGCATACTATCAGCGGCCCTCCAAAAGGAGCCACTTCCTCGACTCTTACACATACATCTGGAAGTAATCCAAGGGAAGCAAGGTACTGAAGCATTTTTGGGTCTTCTTCGAAGACGCTTACGATTATTGCTTTTTCGGAGGCTTTTAACTCTGAAAGAGGTCTTACATTCTCCTTCACGAACAGCCCGTCCTTATCCGGTATTGGATGGCCGTGTGGACAGGTTTTCGGGTTTCCAAGGCTCTGTGCAATGCGGTCTTCCATTTCAGGGCTTATGGCGTGTTCCAGCCTGCATGCTTCCTCATGCACCTCGTCCCACGCAAAACCAAGGATATCGGTAAGCAGCCTTTCAGAAAGGCGGTGCCTTCGAACTACCTTTTTGGCCATTTTATTCCCCTCATCTGTAAGACATACACCTTTTTCGGTGTGCTTTACGAGGTCCTTTTTCACAAGCTTCTTCACCATTTCGGAAACGGATGGTGGGGACAGCTTCAGGTGTTCCGCAAGACGCGAAGTGCTTACAGGATGCTGCTCCTGCTGTAATTTGTATATCGATTCCAGGTATTCTTCAATCCTGGGGGTATCAGCTTCCATTTTTCACCTCCGTCCCTGTTTTATAATTCCTGTATATGAATGGACCAATTATTATCCAGTAGCCAATATATGCCAGGACTTCAGTGAGCGAAGGGGCGGCATTGTAACCGACCAGAGCTTTTAAGCTTCCTCCGATGAGCCCATTATCATGAAGGAGCGGATATGAACCGTCAGGATTCAGCGGGGGGTTCAAATCCCATACATGGGTGATTCCATAAGGTATGACGCCTGCGTCGTTGAAATCATGCACGCCTGTTGCCACAAGTCCCGCAGAAAATAAAATCAATATAAAACTTGTGTACCTGAAGAATTTGCCTACGTCAAGGCTGTATGTTCCCTTGAACATGATAAATGAAAGGACAATGATTGCCGCCAGGCCTATAAAAAAACCTGAAATAGTATCAACCGGATTGTTGATTGCAAGTGTTCCAAGGAACAGGACTGTCTCAACCCCTTCCCTGAAAACAGCTATGAATGAGAGTCCTGCGATCCCCAACATATTGCCTTTGGATATGGAAAGGTCGATCTTTTCCTGGACTTCACCTTTTACCTGCCTGGAATTATTCGCCATCCAGAAGATCATATAAGTAAGTACAATCGCTGCGGCAAGGTCAGCCGTGCCCCCGAACAATTGTTCTGCCGTGCCGCTAAGGTCGCCATATACTGTTTTGAAAATCATGGCGACTGCAAGGCTTGCGATCAGGGCGCCGATTATCCCTATATTGATATAGCGGTTGAGGTCTTTTCGTCCTATCTTTGCGACATAAGCCGATATTATTCCTATTATCAGGGCTGCTTCGAGAGCTTCCCTGAAGGTTATTAAGAAACTTGCTAACATTAGATTCACCATTTTTTATTATTAGGTATACCTAACGCATTGAAGAATATAAAGTTTTCGGGAAGCTGTGGGTGTAAAATCTTTTGGTGTTAAATATTTTTTGAAATGTTATTTAGCCAATAATTCTTCCTGACATCCAGGTATTTTAAAGTTCCATGGGGTGTTTTGAATATCCTTTAGGTTGATCCTGATGTTTCCAAGGCACTGGGCTCAAAAATAGAGAACATCTTTTCTTTTAGAAGATAACCATTTCCTACCATAAGATTTATTACAATACACGTCTATTTAGAAATAAACTTGTCTATTTTTAGACTAGCTTAAAATAATTTGATTGCGGAGGCTAATAAAATATGAATAAATATACAAGAATCCTGGCATTTGTACTCATACTTGCCATGTCGGCAGGGATCGCTACAAGTGAACAGGTTGTTACGACAAAAATGGTGAGTGTAGATGGTATGCCTGCACCCGAACAGGCAATTAATTTCACAAAGCTTGAAATTTCTCCCCCTTATATCAATTTCATGCTGCAGCCGGGAGAGACAAAAGAACTGACTGTCACACTCAAGAACAAAGAGACAACAGTTGTGAGCGTGAAACCCAATACAATATTGGCGCCATACGGCGGATATAATGTGTATCCCGAATGGATCAAAATCACCCCGGAAAGTGCAGAAATACCCGCAGGGGGCAGCCAGAAATTCACAATTAAAGTTAGCGTGCCAGTGGATGCATCAATAGGCGGTTCCGGTGTACAGATAGCATTTACCAATGAAACAATGCCATCGCCTTATCCATCGCCATTCCCTAACTATATTCACGTATTACAGGTTTCGCTTGATATCTGGACTACTCCAAAGATACAGATAATGACACCATATATAAACGATATACTTGAAGCTGGTAAGGAATATGATTACGAGGTAAAACTCAAGAATGTAGGTACAGAAACAATAAATATCGACCCAAAGATGAGCAGTGACAACAACAGGTATTACGGAGGCCCTTATGGACAGATGTCAGCAGCTTTCAAAGATGATGCAATAACAATATCTGCGCCTTCAAATGTTCCCGCAGGAACCACCGAAATTGTAAAAATTCATATCAAAGTACCAGTCGATGCAAAAGGTTCCTACAACGGCGCTATAAACCTTAATATCGATGACCCATCAATTCAGGTATATGACGGAATGGTCCAAATGAATTTCAACGTCTGGACACAACCAGCTGAACCTTTTGAAAGGTCTTTCAAACTGGAAGAGGCTGCCCCTATTACCATTGAGGTCAGCTCCGGCATCAATTATAATTATCCTTATGGCGGCCAGGCTATAGGAGCTGATAGAAAAGAACCTTCGTTTGAAACAACACTTGATGGCCCGGCAGGAAAGGCTGACATCAAAGCCACAAAGACATTAATAAAAGGTGTCGTGAATATGGGAGGTCAAATTCCACCATGGGAACTTGACAGCAAAGGGATATACCAGGAAAATGGGGTACAGCTTATTGAAACATATAAGGTAAGCGGTTCTCCGGGTGAATGGAAACTGAAGGTTCTGCCAAAGAATACGGAGAGTTTTGAATACTCCATATTAATAGGAGAGTAAATCTCTCCTATTTAAAATTGAAAGTATGCGAAAAAATTACGAACCTATTCCATTCATCATCTCTGTCTTCATGCTTCTTATACAGCAGATCTTTGGTGGAAAGAGGTCGAAAAGATAAGCCGGATGTGAAAATATTTTCACAGGTAAGAAAATGGATAAGAAAACAATAATCACCATAATATTACTTATCGTGGGGCTTGGCATTGGACTCGCTTTTGAAACGGAAACATCAAGTGTAAGGCCAGTATGGGCTCATAATGTCCAATGGCTGGGACAAAAACCGGACAATGTTCAAACTATTGAAGAATTACTATGGAATGAAATTGCCCCATATAAGACAGAATATGATATTGTGAATATCAGCTCAACAGGGGATGCCAATGAGATGCGCATATCTGTGACGGCAAAGGCAGTTGATTCAGAAAACCTCGATATCTACGAATATACATATCAGAATAATGAATTGTTGCTCACAGGCTATCTTCTTGAAGCTGTTCCGCAGATGTTCAGGAACGAAGCCATCGGGATAGCACTTAGTGATAAAGACCTGGCAACATCTATTCGAAATTCGGGAGAGCCGACTGTAAAAAGGATATTGCCAAAGACATCGGAAAAGTTCTATGCCCCAAAAACGCTATTGAGTGTGACATGGAAAGGAATATCAGCACTTGTTGACCCTGATGAACGAAAAGTGGTACAGGTGTGGAGAGAAGGTGGGACTGGAAAGTAATGCTAAATTGATAATTGACAACAGAGTTCACAAATTTGGAAATCATAATGAGTTTTATTGAACGGATCAAGGGTACCATAACGAATCCCAATAATACCATGAAAATCATAGCGCAAGAGCCCATGATCGAAGAGGCTGTGATGATCGTGGGTATATATGCTGCATTAATTTCGATAGCTGCATATCTACAATCATATAAAATAACCCTGGTTTTCGAAGGGGTTCCAAATATGCCATCATCAATGCAGTCCATAATGACGATTTCCTCGATCGTTTTCGCATTGATCACGCCATTTCTTACCTGGTTTATAATTGCAGGAGTCGTCTATCTTCTGTCCATGGCAATAGGAGGAGAAGGAAGGTTCTATCCCCAGGTAATTACCATCACAGGTTACAGTATGCTTCCGATGATCCTTGCTGGTTTTGTAAGCATAGGGGTCTTTTTGATGATGGAGCCGCAGACAGTTAATTTCTCTCCGGCAAATCCGGGAGCTTTAAATGAAATTTATATCAGCCCCATTTATCTTACTTTTGAATTTGTGGGTATAATCCTGCAGGCATGGTGTACACTGATATTGTTCTATGGAATCAGGACCGCCCATAATATTTCTTCTAATGCATCCGCAATAATAGCATCAATTCCAATTGCTTTCAGCCTCATGTCAATGGCATTTGCTCTTCGGGAATTTAGAATCATATGAGGGTAATATTGGAAATCAACTATTATTAAACACATGGCAGGGACTTGCGGATAATTGCGAAAGGATTATCCGGTTGAAAGACGGGAGAATTGAAAAAGGAGATCAAAATGGAAAGATCGGTTGAAGTTTCGCACTTATCAAAATCCTATAACGGTCAAAGCGTTGTCAAAGATATATCCTTTAATATCTCAAAAGGTGAGGTTTTCGGCCTCATTGGCCCCAACGGCGCCGGAAAAACAACGATAATACGGATGCTTCTTGATATTATCAGGCCCGATTCGGGGGAGATACGGATATTGAACGATATGCTTTCAGGTGAACTGAAAAATAAGATAGGTTATCTTCCCGAAGAAAGAGGTCTTTATAAAAAACTTACTGTCATGGAAACACTCCTGTATCTTGGAGCATTGAAGAACATGAAATCAAAAGACAGGGTGTCAATGTTCCTTGATAAGATGGGAATGCTTCCTCATAAGGATAAAAAGATATCAGAACTTAGCAAGGGAATGCAGCAAAAGATACAATTGATCGCAGCGCTCATCCACGATCCTGAATTCATAATCCTTGATGAGCCTTATAGCGGTCTTGATCCTGTCAATATGAAACTTGTAAAGGACTTGATAATTGAGCTCGGCCATGAGGGAAAAACCATCCTGATAAGCACTCACATGATGGACCAGGTGGAACGGATGTGCGACAGGATATTTATGATCCATAAAGGAAAAGGGGTTTTATATGGCAGTGTAGATGAGATAAGATCCCGCTATGGAAAAAACACTGTTTTACTTGAGTTTGAAGGCGAGCTGAAAAACATTCCCGGCGTCAGGAAAATAAACAATTCCGGCAATTATGCTGAATTAATACTTGAGCAGGATGCGGATCCGGGCGATATCCTGAAAATCCTTGCATCAATGGTGCGGGTCAATAAATTCGAGATATCAATGCCTTCTCTTAATGAAATCTTTATTGAGGTCGTGGAGGGAACATGAGCAAATGGGCAACGATCGCAAAGCATGAATACCTGACCAACATCAAGCGAAAGGAATTCCTTTTCGTGACCTTTGGCATCCCGTTGTTCATGGCTGCAATAATGGGTATTTCATTTCTTTTTATGGGTGTGGCTTCACATAATGAAGTTTCTAAAATAGGATACATTGACAAAACAGGACTGTTTGAGACTACAAATATAACAAATTTTACAAAATATACAGATGAAGGACTGGCAAGGAAAGACCTTATTGCGAATAATCTCACAAACTATTTTGTCATTCCTGAAAATTACACCGCTACCGGAAGAATTCTGATTTATTCTTCAAAGAAAAACTTTGCTGATAATATTAATATCGAGGAGAAGATAAAGAACTTTCTTCTTGCCAATCTCCTGAAAAATGAGCCGCCGGAAATAACCCGGAGGATCAATCAACCTATAATCAGTGAATATTTTACTCTTAATGAAAATGGGTTGAAAAATGAAGATAATGGAATTACGATCCTTTTAGTACCAATTGTTTTTTCACTGCTTTTTACTCTTTCCATTTTTACTTCTTCGGGTTTCCTCCTCCAGGGTGTTGTCGAAGAAAAAGAGAACAGGATAATTGAAATCATCCTTTCATCAGTGTCACATAAAGAACTGCTTCAGGGCAAGGTCATTGGTCTTGGAGCCCTCGGACTTACCCAGATAGCCATCTGGCTGGTAGTCGCAGCGTCATTAATATTAATAAATCCTGCAATTTTGTTAGCGGTCTTGTCGCAGATCCACATTTCTATTCCCCTGCTGCTTTACGCAATGATCTATTTCGTACTGGGTTACCTTATCTTTGCCAGCATTATGGCAGGCGTGGGCGCAGTGGCAACGACATCGCGGGAAGGACAGCAGATAGCCGGGATATTTTCACTCGCCGGGGCTTTCCCGCTAATGTTTGCGCAATTTATAATTTTTTCTCCCAACGAAGTCTTTGCAAAAGCATTGAGTATTTTTCCCCTGACATCGCCCACAGCGATGATACTGCGCCTTTCCATAACAGATGTGCCCTTATATGAATTGATGATCAGCCTCATTTTACTTGTGGTTTCTGCATACTTTATTATGGAATTGTCTGTTCGAATCTTCAGGGCAAGCCTGCTTATGTACGGGAAAAAACCAACGATAGAGGAGTTAATAAAATATGTGCGCCAGGGTTAGATCCTGTATATCTTTAACCCTATTTCTCAATACAAATGGCACATCACAAAATGCCCTTTCCCGACCTCTTTCATTTCAGGCTCAATTGATACGCACCTGTCAAGTTTTTTTTCACAACGCGTATGAAACCTGCATCCATCCGGCGGGTTCATCGGGGATGGAACTTCACCCCTTAAGACCTTTCTGTTCCTGCTTCCGGGAAGTGAGGATAATAATGCAACAGTATAAGGATGCAGTGGATTTTCGAACAGCTCATCCTTGTCTGCAAGTTCTACGATCTTTCCAAGATACATGATAGCCACCCTGTCAGAGATATATCGTATGACCCACAGGTTATGAGCGATGAACAAATACGAAAGCTTAAGCTGTGTTTTCAGTTCCATTAGCAGGTTCAATATCTGCGCCTGCACTGAAACATCAAGAGCGCTTACCGGTTCATCTGCCACGATCAATCCCGGATTCACAGCAAGCGCCCGCGCTATGCCGATCCTTTGCTGCTGCCCTCCGCTTAATTCATGCGGATATCGCGGCATATAATCGAGTGTGAGCCCGACTTTCAAGAGAAGCTCCCCGACCATGCGTGTTCGCTCTTCCCTGGCGCCAATATCATGAATGATAAGTGCCTCTTCGATCGAATTTCCTACTGTCATCCTGGGGTCAAGACTTGATTTAGGATCCTGGAAAATTATCTGGCAATCTTTCCTGAACTCTTTTAACTGGTTTTTCCTGGATTTCGTGATATCGCGCCCCCTCCAGAGTATATTCCCGGAATCAGGTTCTTCAAGCTTCAGGATAGTACGTCCAAGGGTTGATTTACCGCACCCGGATTCACCCGCAAGACCAAGTGTCTCACCTTCCTGGATAAAAAATGAAACCCCATCCACTGCCTTTACATCGCCTCTTTTTTTCGAAAGGAAGCCGCGAGTGACAGGATAATATTTCCTGAGGTTCTCTATCTCAATGATCTTAGCCATTAACACCCCCAAGAAAACAGCTCACATAATGTTCATCCGTGATCTTTGTCATTGGCGGTCTTTCCATCCTGCAAATATCCAATGCATTGACACATCTTGGATGAAAAATACAACCAGCCGGAGGGTTTATCAAACCGGGTATAGTTCCTGGGATCGGAATAATAATTCCTTTTTCCGAAGGCAGGCAGCCCATCAGTCCTTTTGTATATGGATGCACCGGATTCCCTAAGACGTCCCTGCTTCCTCCTTTTTCCATTATCCTTCCTGCATACATAACAACAATGCTATCTGCTATTTCGGATACCACGCCAAGGTCATGCGTAATATAAATAATTGACATTTCAAATCTGGCGCGAAGCTCAAGGAACAGGTCAAGTATCTGCGCCTGGACTGTCAGGTCAAGGGCAGTCGCAGGCTCATCGGCTATTAAAACACGGGGATGGCATGCCAGCGCCATAGCAATAACCACTCTTTGCTTCATCCCGCCTGAGAACTGGTGTGGATAATCATGGTATCGCTCTTTTGCCAACGGGATGCCTACCAGTTCCAGAAGCTGCGTGGCTTGTGATGACGCATCTTCTTTGTTGCAGCTTTTATGCGCACTTATTGCTTCGCTTACCTGGTCGCCTATCGTGAAAATGGGATTTAGGGCAGAATGCGGGTCCTGGAAAACCATGGCAATTTTATTCCCGCGCACGTCCTGCATTTTGTGGGGCGACAGTTCAAGAAGGTTATCCTCATCCAGGATTATTTTCCCCTCTATTATTTTCCCGGGGCTTTCGACAAGGCGCAAAATAGATAATGCAGTAACGGTTTTCCCTGAGCCGGATTCACCCACGATGCACAAGATCTCACCTTTTCGAATGTCAAATGAAATATTATCAACTGCCCTGACTATCCCTTTTTTTGTGAAAAAATAAGTCTTTAGATTCTCGATCGAAAGGATAATTTCAGAAGTCATCTATCTTCACTCCCCTTCATATTCAAGAACATTATTTATTTTACAGATATGCTGAACGCTTTGCGATCTTTGCGTCCTTTGCGGTGCACGTTTTCTTTTCACCGCAAAGAGCGCAAAGGACACAAAGATAGTTTGAATGGATTGATTTTTAATTATAATCACCTTTTGGATCAAAAGCATCCCTGAGCCCTTCGCCAAGAAAATTAAATGAAATAACCGTAAAGAATAACATGATCCCCGGTTCGACCGCTATCCACCAGGCTGCCTGGAGGTCATTTTGTCCTGCGTTGAGTATATTTCCCCAGCTGGCAACCTGCGGGTCCCCAAGACCTATGAAGCTCAAAGCCGCTTCAGCAAGGATCGCGCCAGGGATTGAAAGTGTCGCAAGTACAATAATTGAACTTATCGTGTTGGGAAGGAGGTGATAAAAAATAATTCGAAGATCGCTTGCGCCAAGGGCTTTTGATGCTATCACGAAATCCCTTGTACGAAGAGACAGCGTTTCGCTCCTCACAAGCCGCGCCGTTCCCGTCCAGCCGGTAAGACCTATGGAAAGAATTATTAGCGCCAGGCTTGATCCGAACATGTAAACAATGAGTATCAGGAGAAGAAGGAACGGGAAAGTAATCATAATATCCGTGAACCTCATCAGGATACTATCTGCGATCCCTCCGAAATAGGCAGACGAAACGCCTATTATCGCACCGATGACGATTGCAAGACCCGTGGCGAGCAAACCCACAAGCAGGGAAACCCTGGCGCCTGAGATGAGCTGTGAGAGCAAGTCCCGTCCCATGCCGTCAGTGCCAAGAGGATGCTTCCATGTTCCATGCATATTTGTCATGACCAAACCTCCAACTTTCGCGCTGTATTCTGATTGTTCTGAGGAAAATCCAATCGGTGGCAGGTTCTTCTCGCTAAAATTGACCTGCGTTGGACTTACCGTAAAAAACGGACCTATCAGGGCAGTCAAAACCAGGAATATGATAAATGCCAGTCCGATTATTGCGGTTTTGTTGCCTTTTAGACGTTCCAGGTAGTATGCAGCCAGTTTCATGTATTATTCGTACCTTATCCTGGGATCTAAATATGTATATGCGATATCTGCGACCAGATTGAAGAACAGGGTCACAAACGCCCCTATTAATGTAACCGCCATCACAACTGAATAATCATCGGAAAAAACCGCCTTCAGGGACATCCAGCCAAGACCCGGTATCCCAAAAATAAACTCGGTTATATATGCGCCTCCAAAGATGATGCCGCTCATATCAAGCATGATTATCGTAACGACAGGCAAAAGCGCATTTCGAAAAACGTGTTTTCTCAGAACTACGCTTTCAGGTAGACCTTTTGCCCTTGCTGTTCTTACAAAATCCTTGTTCATATTTTCAAGCATTGAACTTCTTACAAACCTGCCATATCCTGCCACCATGCCTGTTGCAAGAGTAATAACCGGCAATATCAACGCATAAAGGTTGGAAAGTGAGAACATGGGAAGACCTGTATCATAATAAGTCTTGAACCAGCCCAGTTTTACCGAGAAAATAAGGATCAGCATCATGCCAAGCCAGAAATTCGGGATCGATATGCCGGCAAATGAAAAAAATGTGGCTATGTGGTCTGCTTTTGTGTTTTTTCTTGCGGCTGTAAATATGCCCAGTGATATCCCAAGGATTATCGCAAGAATCGAACTTAAGAAAATAAGCTGGAAAGAATATGCCCAATGTATTTTGATAAGGTCAGAAACGGGCATGGACGTACTGAATGACCATCCCCAGTCACCGTGCAGCAGGGAATTGATGTAATTGAAATACTGCTCATAAAGAGGGCGGTCAACGCCGTAACGTGATTCGATGGCGGCAGTGACCTGGCTTACATTATGGCCTGCTCCAAGGGTTGCCAGGTATTTATCAGCGGGAGAATGCGGACCAATCCTCATCAGGAAAAAGCTGGCTGTCATGACGCCCCATGCGATAATCAGGGCATGAAGGAGCCTTTTTGCAAGGTAGGATCTATCCAAAATACCATTCCTGGTAATTATAGTTCATGCTAATGCCGGGGTCTATCCCCCGGATATTTGATTTAAAGGCAATATTCGCTGTGGGATATGCCAGGAAATCAAGCGGCTGATCTTCCGATATGATCTTTGAAAGCTGTGCATATATCTTTTTCCTGGCAGTTACATCGAGCGCCTCTTTTGAGTGCACTTTTTTAAATAAAGCGTCAACTTCAGGATTTGAGTATCCCGATGTATTTAATCCGCCATCTGTGACGAAGAATATCTCGGTTCCGGATGGCTGCAACACATCAGTACTTTGCCCTGCATACATGAGATCCCATGGTTCTTCGCTCACAGCGCGCGGGCCATTGTTGTTCCTTGCCGGCTGGTCACTTCCAGGGACTTTGTTCATGTAATATTTCCTAAGCATTGTTTCCCATGGAACGAATTTTATATCGACTTCGATACCTATGTCGCCAAGTTCCTTCTGGATTAGATATGCCATCGATTCATGGACTTTGCTCCCTGTGATCGTGAAAAATTTAAGTTTTATTTTATCGCCTTTTTTATCAATGACCTGGATGGCTCCATTTTTTTCGATACCATATCCCGCCTCTTTCATCAGTTCTTTTGCCCTGGTCTTGTCATAGAGGGCCCCAACCCCGATCTTTGAGAGTCCTTCTTCGCTGTACCACGGGGAGACATTTGGAATGAAACTGAATGCGGGCTCACCGAATCCAAGTAATATATCCTGAATTATCTTTTCTTTGCTGATAGACATTGATATTGCCTGTCTTACTTTTCGGTCTTTTAAGCCCTCCCAGCCATTATCTCTCATGTTATACTGGAGCACGCGGTAGCCCGTTGTGGGTACTGTGAAAACCTTGATTGATGGGATCGCCTTGAATTTCATGACCTGTTCGGGGTCAATTCCCGTGTTTGTGATATCTCCTGCTTCCATTGCAGCATGGCGTGCAGTTGATGTACCGAATATCTTTACCTCATAATTTTCAAAATATGGCTCCCCATTTTCTTTTCCAAGATAATAATCAGGATTTCGCTCCATCACTATCTTGTCATTTCGTATCCATTCCTTATACCGGTAGGGACCAAGATTTCCAGTGTAGGAGAGGTTATTCAGTTCCGGAGCCTGTGTGAATGCTTTGACATCGCCTTCATATTTTGATACGATGTGTTTCGGGTAGATCATAAGATCAGTGACTGTGTACAGGAACTCAGGGTCAACAGTCTTCCTCTTGATCGTGAAAGTGGTTTCGTTCTCAACGACAGGCTCGACAAAAACGCTCTTCCCATCAACCTCCTCAGTCCAGTCTCCCGCGTATGTATATGCCATCCAGTCTGCAAACATAAGGTTTTTCATCGTATAAACGAAATCATCGGATGTGACAGGCTTTCCGTCGCTCCATTCAAGGTCGTCGCGGATGGTGACGGTATATGATAATCCATCATCGGATGTTTTGATATCATTTTTCAACCAACGATTAACGATATTGAACTTGTTGTCATAGGCAATCAAACCGTCAAAAGCAAGTGAAATATATCCCAATGACGTGGCATCTGCCGCAAGTATCCAGTTCAGTGTCTCGGCATCAGCGCCCGATGCGCCTTCGATGAATGTGCCGCCCAATTTGCCGGCAGTCAAATCTTTTGTCTTGTTCCCGGAATCCCTTTCAAGACATCCTGAAAGTCCGATACCCGCGGAAAGGATCGCTGCCTTGCCGCACATGCTCATGAATCTGCGCCTGCTGAGTCTCATGTTGTTGATAATAAAACCACCTTTTCAGGATACAGGAATATTGTTAGGAGTAGATAAATCTCACGTCGCCCTATATCGCGTATGCGGTTTGGAATATCAATCAAAATACTGCGCCAAAGTTTGCATCTGTGTCCTTCTTCCCTCAGGTGTTACTGCAGGATCGGGAAATGGCTGGGTTATTGGCATTATTGTCAGGATTTAGAAAACAGTAATCATCCGTACGAATGGAACGCGGATGCCGCGGATTGCGCGGATTTACACGGATAGTTATAGTTTAGTGCAACACACTTCATAATATCGACCTAAACAATATCTTTAGTTATACAATTGGAACATTATAAATCCTAACGATTTAAACTTTTATAAAATGTGTGTTGTTTTATGAAACGTTATAATTCGTATTGGTAGTTATCCTTAGACACAATATCTTACATCTTTCAATTCCCGTCGGGAAGCTTCTCTTGGATTTTCAATATAAGTTCATGCATAAACTCAGCATCTTTTTCCGATTTTTTAATTTCTTTGCGGAAATTGAGTGTTTCAAACATAGAGCATATGCCTAAACCCATCAAGATAAAACCAAAAACAGTGAAAGCTATTTTTGGCACAGAAGATAAATCACCCGCAAGAAAAACAGATATTCCTATAATGAAGAGTGTTGTAGCAATTGAAAATATACTAATAAAATATGACTTAGAAGATTTTTTCGATTCATTCTTTGAAATAAGTGATTCTGTATACTTCTGCATATATCTGAATTGATTCCCTTTCGTGATCTCCTTAATAGCAGAAGTGTCAGTGTCTTCTATCCTAATCGCTTCTTCAACTATATTTCTCAAACTCCCAAAATCCATTACTTTTTCAGCCTCTTTACTCATATATCCAGGTTCCTCCCTTATCTTTTTTCGCAATTCTATTAGGTCGTAGTAAAGCTTAGTCCAACTTGGAAATTCTCGGTGGGTCAAAATCAGTAAAACAACAATATATAAAATAAGTAAAATCATTTTTTGCGGGGCATCTAATAAGTTTAACATAAGGGCAGTCAATGCCGTTATAAGAATAGCACCCGGAAATAATATGCTTGATTCGTGCTTGGTTATTTCTATGGCATCATTAAGAATATCCTTATCACTGCATACCTTTTTTAACTTATCCAACCTCTTCTCAATGTCACTTTCCTTTCTTATATCTTTTCTTACATCATCGATTTGTTCATAAAGTGTCCTCACCGTCTTTATCACCCTTTTAACACATCCAACATATCCTAATTGTATATTAATATATCTTAGAATATATAGTAAAAAAAAAGCTTTGCAAACTATTGTGACTTTTCATTTTTATAAAAATCTATCTACCACTCGTGACGGTCAATTATTATAAATGAGCCAAGCAGACGGAAAGATGTTTAAAAGTGTCACAACGAAGAACGAACCTAAAAAAAGGTTATATAGGGACGTTGTTGAGTTGTTCTAGTGATAATAATAAACAAACACGACTAAGATCATTCAACAGCTATCAATTTTCAACAATGAAATGAAAGCAGAGAAGCACCACGTAAATTAATTAACATGATGATTATTTAGGTCATATAAAACCAATTAGCCCTTAAAGGTTTCAATTACTCTAATACGATCAAGACGCCGGACGGCGCGCAAGCGCGCCAGTCCGCGTGCGTGCATCTAAGAAGATCAAACCATAAAATGACCCTTAAAAATTGTTATATGGGATAGAGCGCCAATTTAACAATCGCGCCGGACAACGTGCGCGATAGTTAAATCGGGAGGTTGGGCGATAATGCGAAATGCGCATAATCGCGTTTTTCCTCAACCCTCACGCTTCACAAAAATTAATTTGCATTGCGAGGTCACGGAAATTATCAAGATTGACCCCCCCGCCCTAAAGGGAGCACGCAAAAGCGAATGTGCGCCCGACCGCGCCGAATTAACCCTTCGGGATGGTGTAAGCAGCGAACAACGCCCCACGATGCCTTATTAGCGATTATAAAGTGTTGCACTGCTAATCAAATCCGCGGGTATCCGCGTCATCCGCGCAATCCGCGTTCTATCTCAAATTTTTTTCTCTCAACCTATGAAATATTAATCCTGTACTTTGCGGTGGTTATGAATGATTTTGTCAACTTCTGTTTCTTTTATCCCTCGTTCTCTTGCTATCGTTTCTGCTTTTGCAGCAAGAATTTCAAATTCCTTTATTTCCATCCAATCACTTCATTACATCCACAAGCGCAACCCTTTCCAGCACAAGTTCCGGGATCTTGTCGGCGCCCGCAGCTTCGATCTCCTCTTCAGTTATATTGAAAATATCCATCACAGCGCTTTTCTTTGATCCGTTGTATTGGAGCACATTACGCGGCGTGATCTCCTCAAATACAGACAGGTCGATCATATCCTCGACAGCCACAATGGCGATATTGTTCCAGCCATCATGCACACCGATCTTTACAGCCCTGTTTATCTGGCGGGTCCCTGCAGCGTAAAGCATGATCTCTTTTGCAAGGTCGTTGGCGATATTTGTGCCTTTTTTGAATGAATCCAGCGCTTTCCCGATGGCGAATGTGAGATGTTCTTTGCCTGCCAGTTTATCAGCGTCAAAAGCCTGTATGGCTATGTTTTTTCCTGTGCTTATTTCTTTTATCTTTTTCAGGAAAAGCTCCTTATTTTCAATGAAAACAGTTCCTTCAAGTATCTGGATCATTGATTTAATCCCTGTTTTTTATCAGATCATTCATTGCAGGAACATAATCCTTTAAACTTCCATCATCGTGGGCTTTAATGTCATTTAATATCTCAATAATAGAATTATCGATCTCATCGCACAATTCTGTCATTTTTTCATCATTCTCAAGATCTTTTTTAGTATATTTTGAGGTCAGGTTTCCAATGATCGCGATCCCGATAAGATTACCCAGGGCATGCAATGCATGTATTTCAGATGACTCAATGTTCTGCGGATTGCGGCGGCCTTTGCCAAAAAGCAATATCGAGCGAGCTGCAATTATCATTGAATTCTCAAAAACCTCGTCCGATTCATCATTTCCTGCACTGACAAGGGCAATTCCCATGAGATCATGCGACAGGCTTTTTGGGAACATTGTTGCGTATAGATTTAATGCATCCACATAGATATCTTCCTCTTTTTTTACCATGGATTTCAGGAATTTATCCTCTTGCGGCTTCTTATTTGCCAATTTGTTTATTTTCAGATTTGAGAAACATGATTTACAGACTTCAAGTGTATAATATTTTTCCCCATTGTCCAGTAATTCATCGCAAAAAAAACAATTTGTCATAATGTTGCTCCTGTGTATTTTTATATAATATGCAAATAATGACCGCTTTAAGATTATATTTTTGCATAACTCCGAAGTTAACTAAATATGGAAAAGATAGAGAATAGACAACTCTTTGAATAATATATAAACAAGGAATCGGAATTTCAAATCAACAAATCAGAAAGTTTTGCGAGCTCTTCTGGAGAGATCGTTTCTGCCCTTTGTTCGATAATATCCTGCGGCAGCTTTTCAAGCGCACTTTCTTTAATCCCAAGCATCGCTGCATTATTCAATATTGCATTCTTAAGTTTTTTTCTTCGTTGTGAAAAAGCTGCTAATATGAATTTCATGAAGAAATCCACATCCCTGACTTCATATGGTGGTGGTCGCGGTACTACCCTGACTATTGCCGAATCCACTTTAGGGGGAGTACTGAAAGCATGCCGCGAGACAACTTCAAGAATTTCAACCTGGGCATGATACTGGACAGCAATTGAAAGCCTGCCGTAATCCTTGCTGCCAGCTGAAGCGACCAGCCTTTTTGCAAATTCATGCTGGTACATAAGGATTCCCAGTTCAAATCCATGCTGCAGCAATCTAAAAGTAACAGGAGAAGAGATAGAATAAGGAAGATTTGAAATTACTTTATTATAATGCGGGAATTCCTCTTTAAGGGCATCTCCTATTATCACTTCAACATTTTCCGCCTTTTTTATTGAAGGAGCAAGTTCCGGATCTACTTCAATGGCTATTACTTTCCCGGCCTTCTTTGCAAGTTTTGCAGTAAGGTTCCCATAGCCTGCACCGATTTCAAGGACGGTATCAGCCTTAGTTAACTTTCCGTATTCGATGATCCTTTCAAGAACCTGCTCATCTATCAGGAAATGCTGGTCCTTTTTATACCATTTCATCTTTTAAGCGGCATCGGGGTCGTAAAAATGCGATATTTTATATTGTCATCCTTTAATTCGTCCATAACCCTGTGAGCTATAAGTTTTTCAGGCGCGTGGAGTCCTTTGACCCTTTCCACCAGATTTTTGAAACTCTCGAATTTCCCTTTCTTTTTCTCTTCTATTATTCCCCACATGAGTTTCTTTCCTATACCTGGCAGAAGCTCAAGCATATGAAGGCGGGTGGTTATAGGGTAAGCATCATTAAAGAAAGCCAGGAAATGTGTTTCATTTGCAAGGATAACTTCCTCAATAACATGTGGGAGTTCCATCTGGGAGCCATGTGTCAGTTCAGTAAAAGCTATCCTTCTCTTGACATGATCAATGGCCGGGCGGTCTCCGTCCCCGATATAGACTTTATCCTGGACATTTACGATTGCATTCTCTTTGGGCATAAGTTCCATCAAGACAAAATGTTTCTCTCCAACAGCCTGGATAAGGGGTTTTTTTTGATAGATCGGCCGGGAATCATCTGAACGCCCATACTGTAGATAATCAAGAATATAAGCTGTGTTTTCTTTTTCCTGTTTTTTCCCTAGGGTTATCATCAAATACCACTCGCTTTGAAACTTTTCTTGGTCGAACTATAACTATTTAGAATAAATGCAACTTTAGTATTTTTCGGTTTCAGGTATATTTCATCACAATTTCAAGGATGTCTTTTAGCTCGTTTTCACTGAGAGTATATCGCTCTTTTGCATATATTGACCTGACCTCATCATTGGTCATGGGAAGTATATCAGCAATCCTAACTGCGATCTCAGGTTTCATTTTCTCAAGTTTAGATAACTCGTTCATTAATTCCCTGGATTTTTGTGCGTCAAGCCTGGCAAATATCTCAGCATGTGATATTGCCTTTCGCAATTCATATCCGAGTTCCTTTTCTTCTTTTGACCTTTCTTCCCTGACCTCTTCAAGCAGGTTCCTGACCTCACCAAGGGTCAGTATCTCTTCGCTGATTATCTGCTTCACTAACATTATTTCACCGGTTATTTCTGGGGGGTCAAATGCTCAGGTAGAATAATGACTTCTTTCATTAGCCCGCCATCCCTGACTTCAACTATATAGGCACGGCCGCGCTGGCTCAGGACTTTTCCTGTTCTTCCCTGGAACTTGGGATGTGGCATTCCATTCTGGATGCCGGGGTCAAGATCTATGTTCACGATATCTCCTTCTTTAAAGAGCTGTATCGCCCTGCTTATTGGGGACATTCCCTTTTCCCGAACTGTTTTCTTTAGCTTATATCGTGATTTTCTTCTTGTTCCGTGACTTTGTGGCATAATATTTCTCCGAATTATAACTGTTATTCTTATCCTACTTTAATTACTTCAAGTTCTATAACTTTTGCCTCGCTTCCAATTAGTGAAGCTACGCTTGGTATGGTACGTCCGCCATCACCAGAAACCAGTTCCTTGACATAGAGCCCGCCTTCACAATTTATGACGAGAATCGCGGTATTTTCATTATACGATTCAAGGTCGGCCGAGTGAACCTTGCGTATTCGTTCAAGATCAGCACGCCTGTGAAGCACTCTTGTTGGTGTGTTCTGTTTGATGAGAGTTTTACTTATTACGTTAAGGGATGATTTAAGTTTTTCCTCTGTTGTATTGTGAGTTATCTTCATTCGATATACTTTATCCACTTTCATTGATTTCAATTGTTCAACAGTTTCACTCTCTACGAATTTAAGACCGAGTACCTCGATCTTACCTTCCGCGCCCCGGTTTATTTCGGCTTCAAGCGCACTCAGGTCAAGGCTTCTTTTATGGGGTCTTTTTGCCTCAACCACAAATGGCCTGCCATCACCCAGCATCAGGGCATCGATATCCTCGCGCCCAGCCCCGTGAAAAGCTGTATCATCACACTGTGCCGCCGCCAAAAGATGCGGTTTTATGAGTTCATCAACTGATTCCGGGTACATCTTTCCCGTATTATCGCAACGTTCACATCCTTCCCCGCCGCATTCCCGGCATGGCCACCTGGTCTGTGGTATTCCCCGGATAAGTTTCCGGTACCTTCCATAGATATAAAGGGAGTTTATTTGGACCTCCACATCATTATTTTCAAGATCAAGAAGCGCCACAACCTGCGGTTTCTTAAGGTTTGCCCTCTTGCCTGTAATCCTTTCTATCCTTTTTCCCACCTCACGGTTCAATTCAGTCTTCAGGGGCTCGGCAAAAGTAGTGCCGCTTTCTGCCCACAGGATCTCCTCGTTCTCGGCAAGAAGCCCTGTAACCTTTGTTCCAACGAGAAAATTGCTATATTCATAATCCGAAAGTGCCTCAACACTCTTCTTTACCCATGCATCGATATCCAGGAAAAGATTATTGCAGACCCAGCATTTTATTTCGCCGCTGCTTCTTGTAAGCAGATCCTGGAGCTCTTTATCCTTTTCTGCTCCCGCATTCATGGAACTTACAAGTTTCAGGGCTGCACCGCGCTGGTCATTGGACAAACCGGTTGAGAGTTTTGCGAACTGTCTTCCGAGGCAGTGATCGCAAATCGCTCCTTCATGCAAGATCTTACGGGTTATATCAATGATTGTCATCCGGTTCTCAATATCCGGGGTGTTCTAAATATGTTTCCCTCTGTCCATCTCATTATGCAATAACATAATGCAGTGGTCAGCATGCAGTGATAGCGGTCCAACGCTGATCATCTCATGTTCGCACCCAAGTATTATTTTCTCTTCATCTTCTGTCAACCCTAAATGATCACCCAGCACAAACAACCGATCTGACTGCGGATCAAATTTATTTACGCGGATATCCTCCCCGTCTTCCCTCAGATAGGTTACTTTCATATCCAATTCTTTAATAATGTCATCCAGGTCACCTTTGCGTATGCTCACCCCGGCAGTGGATTCTGTCCAGAAATCCTGGGCTTTTTTCTCAAGAGCCTTTTTGATCAATGAAGCGGCGCTTCGTTCATCTGGGCTCAGGTATCTGACAGCGCTGCCATCAAAGCGGATGATTTTTGGGGGTGAAGGTTCACCTTTGAGCACAAGAAAAACGCAAACATCCCGTCTTATGTCATGGGATAAGAAGAGCGCCGCATTAACGCACCTGCAAAGGATATCCATGCGCCCTGCCGCACCCGGAAGGTCATTAAGTGAAAAAGTTTCAGTAACCGCTTTGTGTCCGATGATCAGGAAATTCTTCATGAGAGAAGAAATGCATGATGAATATGATTCATTTTAATTTTTTCTGGTCGGAGGTAAATTCACTCAAAAATTGAGAGTTCTACTGATGTGATTTCAAATCAGTAGATCTTATTTCATCAAGGACTTTTGATATCAATGTTTTAGCATTCTGGAGATGGGCTGTGCCGCTCCCTGCCAGTTGGGTGAAATTATCCTGTATGAAAACCTCATTCTCCTGCAACAGGTAAACGTAATAAACAAGTATGCCCCAATAAATAGAAGCACCAATGAACATTGCACCTGACATTGCAAGCAACTGGTAATATATCATCGCAGTTGTCATTCCACCGGGTCTTAAAATATCAATTGCAGAAATGAAATTGTATAATATTATCAATCCTAAAACTATCGGTATGATACCGATTATTAGCAGGTTATTCTTGTTCAGTCTCATATTTCCCTCTGCATATAATATGTGAATTCACTATTTAAATCTGCCTGATATTGAAGAAATAATAAAGGTTCTTAAAAGAAGGAATCTAAATAAGAATACTTTCACATTGCTTGAGAAAGCTTATTTGCCTGATAAGAGGATGTATACCATATGAAAACAGTTTATCTTGCCGCTCCACTTTTTTCCGAAGCTGAGTGCGATTTTAACAGGAAACTGAAAGGCGAACTGCATAGCCTTGGCTTTAAGGTTTTCCTGCCGCAGGAAGATTCTAACAATGTACATGATACAACTAACAGGCAGAAGATAATTTTCAATAAGAATCTTACCGGCATTGAGAATTCGGATCTGATTGTTGCAGTGATCGATGGCGCAGATGTTGATTCCGGCACAGCATGGGAAATAGGTTACGCTTTTGCAAAAGGCAAACCTGTGATCGGCTTGCGAACCGATTTTAGAACACTTGGCATTGAAGGAACGGTGAATCTTATGATAGAGCGTTCTGTGATCCTGTGCATGAGCATTTCGGAATTATTAAATCATTTAAAGTCAATTCGAGATTCAAATAAATGAACGAAGATCATTTGAGCAAGCAATTTTCAAAACCCGAAGATGGAGAATATGTACCGATAACTTTCATTGAGTTCAAACGAAAAACTGTGGGTTGGTCTAAGGAATTAAAAAGAAGTGTTTATATCGATAATGAGGAGGAAAAAGCAAAGCTCAAAAGAGTGAGAGAAGTAAACCTGATGATCGCAATAAACCATCTTTCAGGAAAAACCTCATCCATAGAGCTTACAGATGAGGAAAAAACCCAGTTTGAAGAAGTATATAGTTCTTTTCTGAAAAAAGGCGGCATGCTGATGTACACACGCAAAAAGATCGGCTCAAAGAATGTATCATTTTTTGAGCTTCGAGAAGCACAGAAGAAAGTTATTGATGCGCCCCGGAAAAATCTGCTCTCTGAATTGTTGTAATTGGATCGTTATGAACTGGAATACCTATGATCTTAAAACCATTAGACTTTAGATACAGCAGTTCGATTGTTTTTGCAGATATTCCTGCTTTTAATAATTTTACTCTTTCCTTGGACGTTTCTAACATAATCCTCTTTCTACATTGGAAACCTGTTCCTTTTGAGATTCGAATATTGTCATAAATATCATAATGAATATAACTTAATATAAATTCATTGAGGATTTTTTAAGTTTATTTTGATTTTTAAGCTTTACTACAGTTTATTATTGTTTTTAATAGTATAGCATTTCTTTTTTTGACATTCAGATTAAGAATATCTTTTTTTATAAGCAATAAAGGTATTTTTGGGTATTTCGACTATGAGTAAAAGAGAGATCAAAGCAATAAAAATACAAAAGAACTAAAAATCAGTCACTACATGTTGATAAGAGGAGAGGTTGTAATACCTCTCTATAAAAGATATTAAATCCCGGTTATACCGTAAGACTCTAAAATAACTTCACCGTTGAGATGACCTGCATGATATGTCTTGCCGGTTTCAAGGTCATTCACCGTGATCTCAGCCGGAGCGAACACATTGGCATCGATCTTAAAGAAATCATATCCTGCGTCCTTGAATGTCTTAAAGAAAGGTTTTCCATAATCCTTGGAGGTACTGGACGGTACCATTTTGAATTTATCCTCTTCAAATCCCCGCACGGTCAGGAATACTGAGCCATAATATATTACGCTGTCATTTGTGGAGCCCATGGCTTTCAGGTCATCCTTGACAACAGGGGCAATTGGCGCGCTTCCAGTGCCGCATACGATCTTTGTCGTGTCATATCCCAGTTCATTGAGTTTAAATATTGCTGTCTCGACAACCCGACCCGAAACCTGCACCGAACCAACGATACTGGCTGTTGGCGCAACAAGGGCGATCACGTTCTCTGAATCAACATGGCAAGCCTCGGCAATAACGTCAATTACCTTTTCATCTGGAAGCTGGTTTGATTCAAGAGCAATAACAGCATGCTCATAATCATCTTCATATTTTATTCGCTCAAACGTCTTTTTGGGTTTGAGGGCAAGTGCTCTTGCAGGACCGGAACCCATTGCGAAATACTTGTCCACGCTTATTCTCCAGCCTGCTTTCTGGGCGCCAAGACAGGACATCGCAGGGTGATCTGTTGTAACATCTATGAACGCAAGCGGTATATCATTGATCTTGTGAACGGACATTGAGCAGCCGCCAAATCCACCCATGCATATCTCAGTGAACATGAGACCGGCTTCATATCCTCCGGGCACATTTATCCCGCAATCTATCACTTTGCCACCGTTTTTCAGTTCCAATGCTTTGATCTTTAATTCTTCCGACCAGTCCATCATATCTTCTGCGATTTCCATTGATTTTTCATTGACGCTTAACAAAACAATTCACCACCGAATAGTAGATTGTAGTTAGTAGGCAAAACAGGCTTATAAGGTTTTTGAATTTTGATTTTGATAATTAGATTTTTTAATGATTATTCATCATGTTGCATATGCTTATATATTGCAGAATTCCATTTATTTCAGGGATTTTATGTCAATAAATCGAACCAAAATACTTTTGCATATTACGACATGACTGGAAATATGGCCAAACTTAGATAGAAATCGCAAAAATGATGGGAAGGAGAATAGCGCAAATCAGCAAAAAGAAATTATGAAATTTGATGAGCTGGCTTCGAAAGAAACTATTAGAAGAACAATGGAAGCATTGAAAGAGCGCAATATTCATGCTGAACTTGTTGATTCGAAAGAAGATGCATTAAAGAGAATAATTGACCTGGTACTAAAAGGAAAGGAAGTAATGACTGCCAGTTCGACCACTCTTGAACAGATAGGTTTTACTGATTTGCTTAAATCCGGAAAGCATCCCTGGAAAAACCTGAAGGACCAGATCCTTTCGGAAAAAGACAGGGTAAAACAGATGGAACTTCGGAAGAAAAGTGTCACATCGGAATACTTCCTGGGAAGTGTTAATGCGCTTGCAGAAACGGGAGAAATATTGATTGTGAATGGAACAGGTAGCGCGCTTCCGTCATATTCTTTCACTTCGGACAACGTTATCTGGATAGTCGGGACACAGAAGATAGTACCAACTCTTGAAGATGCTTTCAAGAGAGTTCGTGAATATTGTGTTCCATTGGAAGATAAACGAATGAAAAGCATAGGGTATAAGGGCACTACCATTGGGAAATATTTGATTATTGAGAAGGAAATAAATGAAAATCGAAAAATAGATCTTATTTTTGTACCTGAAAAACTAGGTTTCTGACAGCAACTATTATATCAATCCAGATTGATTTAACACAACTTTACTTGAGTTGATTACAATGATTTTTCCGCCAGGCACCCCAACCCAACCAGAGATAATAGCCTTGGCTTTATCAAAACTGGGAATTAAAAAAACTGATATTTTCGTAGATATCGGGTGTGGGAGCGGCTCTGTTTCCATCGCTGCAGCAGGATATGCAAAACAGGTTGTCGCAATTGACAGCCGGAATGAGGCAGTACTTGCTACATCCGCAAATATTAAAGAGGCTGGGATAAAAAACATCGAAGTAATAAAGGGAAATGCTGAAACACTGCTTCTCGCTATTGAACTTGACTGTGCATTTATAGGAGGCAGTCAAAAAATAGAGAAAATTCTTAGGATAATGATGCAAAAAGGACCTGCCAGGTTCGTAGTAAGCGCTGTAAAGATTGAGACCGTCGCCCTTGCTCTTGATATAATGAAAAAGAACAATGTTTTCAAGGAATTGTTGCAGATACAATTATCGAGGGGAAATGAGCTGGCAGGCGGTATTATGCTAAAACCTGAAAATCCCGTTTTCCTTATCTCAGGAGAGAACAGATGTTGATCGGTGTGGGTCTTGGTCCTGGAAACCCTGATCTTCTTACGCTTTCCGCTGTAAAGGCGCTAAAAGAAAGCAGGAAGGTTTTTGTTCCTGGAAAACTGGCGGAAAAACTTGTTGCGCCCTATGCTAAAGCACAGATTCTTGATTTTCCAATGATACAGGACAAGTTTGAGCTATCAAAATTATGGGATAAAAATGCAAGTATCGTGGCTTCTGAGGCAAAGAAAGGACTGGTTTCATTTGCAGTTCTGGGTGACCCCAATGTGTTCTCAACATTCTCACACCTTAAGAGGACAATACAGAAAAAACATCCTGAAATAGAAATTATGACCATTCCAGGTGTCAGTTCAATAACAGCGCAGGCTGCACGCACAAATACAAGCATCGATAGTTCATTTGTGGTTAGTGATGGATCGCCTGTTGACACAAAAATAATACTAAAATCAAAACATCCACAAAATGTTAAAAAAACATTGATTGATGAGGGTTTTGATGAATTCATTTTTGCACAACGGCTGTTCATGGAAAATGAATTGGTGACAGATGATGTCCCGGAAATCGGCGATTATTTCAGCCTTATGATCGCAAAACATACCAAAAAAAATAAAGAGAATCGGAGGATCGTCTATTTTGTGGGAGCCGGGCCCGGAAATCCCAAATACATCACAGTGAAAGGACGTGAACTTCTTGAATCTGCTGACTTCGTGATGTATGCAGGCTCACTTGTCAATCCAGTGGTCTTAAATTACGTGCATGGTGAGAAACTTGACAGCTATGGCATGAAACTTGAAGATATCGCCGATGCCCTTGCAAAAAAAATGGATGAAGGAAAAACCGTAGTCAGACTGCACAGCGGTGACCCTTCGTTATATGGTGCGATAATAGAACAGATCGACAGCCTGAAAAAAAGAAACATCGATGTGAAGATAATACCCGGTGTTACATCACTATTTGCTGCAGCAGCGGCGCTAAAGACGCAGCTTACGATCAACGGCATTACGGAAACTCTAATTATAACAAGACCCGCCGGAACAACTCTTGAGAAAGACTCACTCAGGGAACTGTCGCGCCACAATGCCACAATGGCGATCTATCTTGGAACTGATAAATTAAGGCACATCATGGATTCAGTGGAATATCCACAGGAAACACCCGCTGCTGTTGTATATCACGCTTCATGGAATGACGAGAAAGTAATCATCGGTACGGTTGGGGATATTGCTGATAAGGTTGAAGCGCAAGGTATCGAAAGATCGGCCATGATAATTATCGGAAATGTCCTGACACCTGAAAATTACAAGAGGTCTCATCTTTATGGCTGAGGTCGCCATAATCGCTTTTTCACGGAATATTGGGATTGCTGAAAAAATAAAGGATATGACAGGCGGAGACATTATCATCTACTCAAAGGATGCCTTCAAATCAGCATTTGAGAAATACAGATCTATAATCGCCATCATGGCAGCGGGTATCGCTGTTCGAAATATTGCCCCTCTTGTATGCGATAAATGGAATGATCCGGCAGTTGTAGTCGTAGATTCGGGATTGACATTTGCGATACCGATCCTTGGCGGTCACCATGGCGGAAATGAAATTGCAAGGAAACTTGCCGATGCGGGGTTAATTCCAGTGATAACCACGGCCACGGAAGTTAAAGGGAAATATTCTGTTGAGGGGATCGCAGATAGTCTTGGATGCAGGATAATAAACAAGGATTCAACGAAAAAAGTTAACCTGGCTTTGCTTGAAACAAATGTTGAAGTTCTTGATATCAAAGGTCCAAAGATCGTAGTTGTTGAAGATGATGTAAGCGTCCTCAAAAGAACTGATCTAAGACCGATGAGAAAAGGGCTGGTCATCGGAATAGGCGCGAACCGAGGTGTTGACCGGTCTGAAGTGATCGAAGCAATAAATGCGGGACTTTCGGAATTGGATGCAGGGATTGATGATGTTAAATATTTTGCTTCTGCAACAATCAAAGAAAATGAAAAAGGTATTATTGAAGCGGCAGAAGTCTTCGGAAAAGAGTTAAAATTCGTTCCCCATGAAGTCATTAATTCGATCAAGCCACCGACGCCATCAAAAGCAAACAGCCTTGGATTAACAGGTGTTTGTGAACCGGCAGCTCTTGCGCTTTCAGATGAAAAGGAACTAATATTAAAAAAGAGGAAATACGGAAATGTCACCATCGCTATCGCACGCTAAATTATACATTGTGGGTATTGGACCGGGAGGAGCAGAGCATCTTACCAAAAAAGCCACGGATGTGCTTCTTGGATCTGAATATATAATCGGGAACGGCACATATCTTGACCAGATAAAGGAAATTATTCATGATAAAAAGATCATACGAAGCGGGATGGGCGGCGAAGTGGAACGCGCAAGGAAGGCTGTGGAACTTGGAAAAGACCATATTGTATCTATAATCAGCGGCGGGGATGCGAATGTGTACGGAATGGCAGGCATCGTTCTTGAGGTAGCTCAAAAAGCGGAGGATATCGAAATAGAGGTCATCCCGGGTGTAACAGCAATAAGCGCCGCAGCTTCGCTTCTTGGGGCGCCTCTTATCAATGATTTTGCGATAATAAGTTTAAGTGACCTCCTGACGCCGCAAAAAATGATCGATCAGCGTCTCAGGAGTGCGGCAGAAGCTGATTTTGTGATCGCCTTATACAATCCCAAGAGCAGGAGCCGGAAAGAGAATTTTGGACGGGCGTTGGATATCATACGAAAATACAGGACCGAGAATACACCTGTTGGGATCGTAAAGAACGCAACACGAGAAGGTGAGACGGTCATTGCCACAACGCTTGGCACTTTAATGGAATATGATAATATTATTGATATGAGTACGATAGTCCTTATCGGCAACAGCGAATCAAAACTATGGAAAAACAGGATAATAACGCCACGAGGATACCAGAGGAAATATGAATATTGATTTTGGCGCGCGAACAAGAGAAGCAAAAGAGATCAATGAGAAAAGCTGGTCGATAGTTAAGGGCATTGTGAAAGGTGATACACCCCAGGACAGGATAATACAGCGCTGTGTGATTGCCACAGGAGACACCGCATTTTCTGAACTTATGAGGTTTAACAACGATCCTATCAAATCTGGTATTGAAGCCATCAAAAGCGCGTCTCCTATATTTACGGATATCAGGATGGCGCAGGTTGGTATCACAAAGCGGGGGCATAAATGCCAAATTCGGTGCGTTCTTGATGAAGGCCTGGAGATAGCTGAAAAAACCGGAGTTACAAGAACAAGTGCTGGCTTCATGGCGCTTGAGGATAAGCTCAATGGAGCGATAATAGTGATCGGGAATGCGCCATCTGCTGCGCTGACCGTGTGCCGGATGATAGAAGCTGGCCTTCACCCGGCGCTTCTTGTTGCAATGCCTGTGGGTTTTGTTAATGCTGCGGAATCAAAGGAGCTTGTGAGAACGCTGGATATACCGTCCATTACTTGCGTTGGGACAAGAGGCGGGACGCCGGTGGCTGTGGCGGTTGTTAATGAATTGATAGAAATCGCGTTGAGGAAATGAGGATATGCGTCATTAAACCACAGAATGCACAAATTTTTGGAAGCTCCAGATAACTATAAATAACCCTTATACCTATTAGAATGCTTGGCGAGCAGGTAACATTTTTTTACTAACCCCCACTCCCCAACCTGCTCGCCATTCTTATTATATCCATGTATAGAATATTTGTAATATATATTTTTTTGAGAGGATACTCACTACTGTTCTGAAACTCAACTCCAAATTTTTCAGAAGTGTTCAATATTAATAATCTTTACACGTAATATTATAATGACGTTGAATATATACTCAAGTAACTATATATACCCCTTTTACCTATTAGAATACTTGGCGAGCAGGTAACATTTTTTTACTAACCCCCACTCCCCAACCTGCTCGCCTTTCTTGTTATGTTCGTTTTGTGGGGCTAATAAATATAGCTCGAAAGCAAATAGGACAATGTGCAAATCCGTCAAATCCGTGTCATCCATATTTCTGATATATTAAATGATGTGTCATTATATGTCCGTTCTGTCAATAGCTCCTGGTTTATCGGGCATAATGAATTGTTTGAAATGTAAACAGACGATCTTTTTTCGATGGAATATGCAGAAATATTTTATCTAGAGGTAAATGTCATATGCTGCACTTCGATTGGAATTGAAATATATCCATAAGTGTATTGAGCAAATTACAAACCAAAAAATTGAGGGTGTAGTTATTGATCCTAAGGGTGTTGATGCGAGAATCAAAAAGATCTTATCCACTTATCGATGATGGGAATTTTAACACAACAAATTGGATAAAAGAACCCACTCCCCAACCCGCTCTTACTGACCCCAGTAGTCTCTATCTCACATTAATAGGAATATAGTAGCACCAATAAATAATGTGTTGAATAACAGGTACTACTATTTTAATATCATCTTGTGTTAAGTGTGAAAAGATATATATCTAATGAATCCAGTGTTACTTCAGTAGTAATAGATTATGGTCGTAAGAAAAAACATCTCACTTGAGCAAATTCATTTGAAAAAACTGGACTCTTTGATACTGAAACATAATGGTAATCTTAGCGCAGCGATAAGGGATGCAATTGATGTCACTGAGGCTTCACTTAAGCGTTATGGTTCTGTCGAAGATGCGATAATCGGAATTAAATTTGATAAAAAAGAACTGACTGGTATTGAAGAATCCATAAATTCAGGAATAAATGTTCTTTTAAGCAGACCTATTTTCCTCTGGATGCTAAAATGGGTAAGAGGAATTCCATTTGAGAACGAAAAATTTGAAGACGTGCTTGACCCCCTGAAGATTAACACAATTTCAGAACTGGATAAGCGGATAAACGATATCAGTCGTGAATCCGGCTGGAATTGCCAGATATCCATCTTTAGCATGGACGATATAAATCCTGTATCTGTGACACTTACAATTGCAAGCGATAATGAATTAATTCGTGAGTTTGTTGCTCAGCTGGCCGTGATGTTCCTTGCAAATTATAAGAGTCTCGATATAGACGTAGTTCACAAAAGGGCCACAAGTATCAGGATCGACCTTAAGATCCGGGAAAAGGGAGCCCAACCCGTTGGAGCGATCAATTATTTCGGATATTTGAAAGATATTATGACCGAGTTAAGGTCAAAAGAAGAATTCTGGAAAAACTTAATGGAAATCTATAGTGCTGTTAATTATAATATGGTGTCTATTTATAAAGGCAATTATCAGGATCTGCTTGCCTGCGATTTGCCCGTGGACGCCGGAATATTCGAGTCGATATCAAAAAAACATATTGCAGATATCCCGCACCAGGATTTCTTGAAACTATTAAAGAAAACTGAAGAATCCCTGCTGGTAGTGGATAAGATCGAGATAATGAATGATGGGATCAATATTTATCACAATTATAAGAAGGAAACAGCTATAAAGAAAATCCAGGAACATTACATATCACTCCTGAGGGCGAACGGGCATGAATATGAAGCAAAATATTCCACGACTTTGATAGTGTTAAATCACGTTTGCTGTAAGAAATAACGCAAATTAGATAATAATAGTTTTTTTCGAAATATCTTTACATGCAGCCATGAACCGGGATGGATCCATAGCAGGGAAGGTGTCGATTAAACAAATATCACAATCCCTAACTGCCATTTCAAGTTTCCTGATATCGCCGTGATACACCATTACTTGCGCATTCCCTTTCGCACTTGCCAGTAACACGGGTTCATCACCGATCAGTTCATGATGATCCATCTTTTCAAAATTTATCTTGATCCCAAGAAGGCTTGAGTTGATCTTGAGATTCAAAATAGTGTTTTCTAATGCAGGAAGCCATGCATCGTTGAAGACTACCTTTCGTGCTCCTGCAAGAATACATAACATTCCAAGCGTTCCAGGACCGCACATCCCATCAACTACTGTTGCGTTTTCGATTTCACCTTTAAAGAATAGCTCTTCCATTTTTGCTATTTTTGTGTTATTGAACTCTATATGGATCTTTGACTGGTTCTTATAAACGCATATTTCTCCTAATAATGAAGAGACTACATCACATCGCATATCACACCCTGCAAGTAATTCATAGGTATGAGGCGAGCTTGTCGTGTCAAGAATGCCTATACTCTGGGATTGCCTGCCAACTCTTTTGATAACTCCTCTCACTTCCGGTACCTGTATCATTATTTCATTTGCAATATCCTGGGTCACAGAATCCATTATAAGAACAAGGCTTTTTATACCAAGCCTTGGCGGATAAGGCACTTTAAAACCAAAAGCAATAAGCGGCGTTCCCACATCTTTGAGCGCGGCGTCCCTGGGAAATAGCCCTTTTTCCTTTAAGATCGTAAGGACATTCCCGATTACGAAATCCAGATGCCTCTTGCCGCATTTTGGGCATTTTCCTGAAAGTCCATTAAACTTTTCCGATATGGGGACGGATTTATTGTATCCGGGGTCGGGAGGACAGGCGCTACAAGCCATATACTTCCCGAAAATGTCAGCCAGTACTTTATCGGGGGGAAGTATGCAATCCCCGTTGCATGTAGGGCATTTCATAGAAACTATTTATTTTTAATTTTATTCCAGGAGGTTTTTCTTTTTCGCAAATGGCTTTAAAAAAATATACCAATTATATGCAAATAGAAAAAGAGTTAAAATTGTTATCATATCAAATAATTCAAAAAAAAGTATTGAATTTGGTATATTTAATACTTCTAAATTAAATCCTTCAAAAAATTCATGCATAATGAAGAATGAACTGAATAAAAATATATAAATACAATTTTTCCTAAAAAATGATTCATTAGCCAATGACTTCAAAAAGAAATCGTTTTTTTCTATATCTTTCCATAGAAACCATATCTGAATCAAGAAATATATAAAAATTAAATAAACTGAAAAAATAAAAAACTCTATATATCTATATAATGTATCTTCATTCATAACCTATTCCGATATGTATTCATACGGATTACTCAGGATAAATGTTTCGGTCTTTTGGATACAGCGAAGTTAAATTATTTACCACCTTAACGTCTTCTGCCACGCATCTTTAAGCTCATCAATCCCGGCGCGTAGCACAACTTTTTCACCGTCCATTACTGTGAAATCCAGCTGCGCCGTAACTGCGCCCACATCAGCGAATACATTTCCTTTCATGAGCCCCTCAAACCTCGCAACATTTTCAGGCGCAACAGTAACAACAAAACGGCTCTGGGATTCGGAAAAGAGTATCGTGTCCGAGCGCCGTATATTTTCAACCGGGACTTTTGCCAGCTCAATGACCATTCCAAAGCCGCCTGAAAATGCACTTTCAGCAAGCGCAACACCAAGACCACCATCAGAGCAGTCGTGACAGGACGCCACAACGCCTTCATGGATCGCGTTTTCAAGAGCGATATACAATTTTCTCGCAGACTGTGCGTTCACCCTTGGCACATCATTCCCGATAAATCCAAGAGATGCATAATATTCGGAAGCTCCAAGTTCGTCTTTTGTCATTCCGAGAACGTAAACCCTATCCTCCGGTTTCTTTGCATCCATGGTCACCGCTTTTCTCACATCTTCAATCTTTCCAATGGTTGAAAAAAGAACTGTGGGAGGAATCGATATCTTCCGTCCTCCTATCTGGTAATCGTTCTTCATGCTGTCTTTCCCTGAAATGCAGGGAACGCCGTATGCTTTGGTATATTCATACAGTGCCATGTTGGCTCTCACAAGTTGCGCAAGCTTATATTCCCCGTCCGGTGTTTTTTCAGACTTCTCAGGGTCGCACCAGCAAAAGTTATCAAGACCCGCGAGGTGGTCAAATGAACCGCCTACTGCAATGTGGTTTCGCACAGATTCATCAATGGCGCATGCTGTCATGTGATATGTGTCGATATCCCCGTATCTCGGACAGATGCCGTTAGCGACCACTACGCCTTCCATGCTGTCCAGAAGCGGACGTATCACCGCAGCATCACTTGGTCCATCTCCTGTAAGCGGTTTTATTACAGATCCAGCCTGAACTTCATGGTCGTACTGACGTATGACATATTCTTTTGAACAGATATTCAGGCGGCAAAGTAGGGTTTTAAGTGTCATTGCCAGATCCACGATCCCGATAACAGGCTCTTCGAACCTTCGCGACACCCAGCGTGCATTCAGTTTCATCTCCGGAAGGCCATTATGCAGGAAATCCATATCCAGATAAGCCACATTTTTATCGCCATATTTTACATGGAATTTGCCTGAATCTGTAAATGTCCCTATAACGGTCGCTTCGACATCCCTTGTTCCTGCAAGAGCCAGGAATTCATCGATCTTTTCTGGGGAAACAGCAAGCGTCATCCGCTCCTGCGACTCGGAAAGTAGTATCTCCCAAGGATCAAGACCTGGGTATTTCAACGGGCACTTATCAAGTTCTATAAGGCATCCACCCGAAAGCTGCGCCATCTCGCCCACTGATGACGAAAGACCTCCTGCGCCGTCATCGGTAATAGAATTATATAATCCCCTGTCGCGCGCTTCAAGCAGGAAATCAACCATCTTCTTCTGGGTTATGGGGTCGCCGATCTGTACGGCTGTCACAGGTGAATCCTCATCAAGCTGGAGAGATGAAAATGTAGCGCCGTGGATGCCGTCTTTTCCTATGCGCCCTCCAGTCATTACTATGAGGTCACCGTTATTGATCTCTTTGAGATGAGTTGGTTTTCCATTGATCATGGAAGGCATTATCCCGCCTGTTCCGCAATATACAAGAGGTTTTCCAAGATACCTCTCATCAAAAACGATGCAACCATTCACGGTAGGAATGCCGCTTTTATTTCCGCCATGCTCAACGCCCCGCCTTACGCCTTCGAAAATCCTCTTGGGATGAAGAAGCCGTGGCGGCATCTCTTTATCATAGAATGGGGAAGCAAAACAGAAAACATCTGTGTTAAATATCAACCGGGCGCCGATGCCTGTTCCGAGAGGATCGCGGTTTACGCCAACGATGCCTGTAATGGCGCCGCCGTAGGGATCAAGTGCAGACGGAGTATTGTGGGTTTCCACTTTCATCACAAGATTGTAATCGTCATTGAATTTGATAACGCCCGCATTATCTGTAAAAACAGAAACAAGCCATGGTTTATTTATTTCCTTTGTGGCGCGTTTTATGTAAGTATTGAATAACGAGTTTATGACAAAGCTTTCTTTTTCGTCAGAATAAGTAATCTGGCTATTGAAGATCTTATGTTTGCAATGTTCCGACCATGTCTGCGCCAGCACTTCAATTTCCACATCAGTAGGCAATGTAAGATCTAAATCATTTCTTTCCCTGGAAACTCTTTCCTCGTTAAAATATCCCTGGATGGCTTTCATTTCTGCAACGTTTAAGGCAAGGAGTTTCTGGTTGCTCATTTCCTTTAATTTTTTGTCGCTGATATTTAGGTCGATGAGGGCGACTGAAGGTGTGTGTTTTCCCCTTACGACCGGAAGCGGTAGATGGACTTTTTCACCTTTATATTGATCTTTACCGGATATTATTTCCCAACGTTCAATAAGACCATTTGCGAGAAGTCCTCCTGCTATCTTTTCTGCATCTTCTTTTGTAATCTTTCCTTCCAGAAGATATTGTCTTGAGAAATATACCCCATTCAAAGAAGTTCCCAATATATCTTCACAAGCCCGTTTTGCAGTTGCTCCCACATTATCTGTAACGCCAGGTTTGAAACCAACTTCTATGAGCCATGAAAAATCCTTCGCAAGCGGCTTATCTGAAAAAACCTGTATGATAGGATCAGCAAATAGTTTTTCTCCAAGGATTTTGACCTGTTCGTCTGTCAGATCGGCGTCAATTGAATATACGTCAATCGTCCTGAGCGTATCCACATTTATGCGGAGGTCTTCGACTATCCTTTTCCTGATGCTATCGCCAAGAGCATCTTTCATTCCCTGTTTGAAGCCGACTTCGATTCTATTTACCATTTCTTACCCTTTTTTGCGATTATAGTTTTTAACCAAAAGGTCATAAACAAAAACTAATATTCGTATTCGCAGCCTGCACCCTGTCCTATCCCTTCATCAACCCGCACTGTTATTTTCTTGATATTATCTACTCCATTTGAATCAAGTGCCTTCTTGATATTTGCTGTAAAATACTGGCATAGATCCTCCGCGCTTGCCGATCTTGTGGGCAGGAACATGATATCTTCGAAAGGGAGCACATATTTTTTCGTGCTTTTGATGATCTCAATCGATACGCTGTCACTTTTCCTTATCAGTAGGCGCGGGTCTTTTTCAGCGATAAGTATTTTATGGTCAAGCCTGTCGCATATCCTGTTAACTATCCCTTTGATCGTTTCAAAATCAATAATGAACTCGCCTTTTAATTCACCCTCGAGCTTTACGCTGACCGCGTATGTATGACCGTGAAGGCATCCGCATTTGGGGTGATCCGGGATGAAATGGCATGCAGAAAACCGCAGTTTTGCCATCCAGCCGTCTATTTCAATGAACATGAGATTGCTTAAGTACTCATGCAAGTATAATCTTTTCTAAATTCCGGGTTTTCGAGACTTTCTATTATTTTCTGGTTTGAAAATCACAGAAAATAATGGCACATAGAAAGAAAGTGGGACAAAAATGGGATGACCGTATTGGCACTGCATTAACATTTAACTGGGTCTTGCATAATTTGATGCATCTATACCCCGGTTAATTTTGTCCCAAGCCCTCTTTACAGAAACGTATTTTATACAGAAATCCCATTTAGCATCCATGTCCAACTTTCCATCTGATAAACCCGTCCTGATAACCTGCGGGCTTCCCTATGCTAATGGTAAATGCCACATCGGGCACCTTCGCACTTATGTCCCCGCAGATATTTTCGTAAGATCGTTGCGAAAACAGGGACAAGAGGCAGCCTTCGTTTGCGGTTCGGATGCCCATGGGACCCCGATAGTGGTAAACGCAGAAGAGCAAAAGATCACTCCTTCTGAACTTGTTAATAAATATCATCAGCATTTTGAGAAAATATTCAAGGCAATGGAAGTTGAATTCAGCATCTTCGGGAATACTGATTCACCCACAAACCATGCTAGAACGAACAGTATCGTTGAAGCGCTAATCAACGGCGGGTATGTCTATCCACAGGTCATAAGGCTTGCTTACTGCCCGCACGATGAGCGATTCCTTCCTGACAGGTATGTAGAAGGAATATGCCCTTATTGCGGAAAAGTAGCACGCGGTGACGAATGCGACCAGGGATGCGGGAAACATCTTGAACCCGGGGAGATCAAGAGTGCAAAATGCCGGATATGCGGGAATCCTGCCGAATATCGGGAGCAGGAGCATTTCTTTTTCAAGCTTTCGGCTTTTGGCGATTATCTATCTGATTACCTGAAAACCCTGGGCGGAACATCTAATGCCATAAACTATGCTAAAGTATGGGCAAAGGAATTAAAAGACTGGTGCATCACAAGGAATCTTGAATGGGGCGTCCGGTTCCCGGGTCATGATGACCTTGTTGTATATGTCTGGGTGGATGCGCCAATAGGATATATCTCATTCACAGAAGAATGGGCGAATAAAACAGGTGGGGACTGGGAAAAATACTGGCGGCGCGATTCACGGATAATTCATTTCATTGGTGAAGATATAACATATCATCACTGTATCTTCTGGCCTGCGATGCTAAAAGGTGCAGGATACACACAGCCGTGGGCGGTTGTTGCGTCAGGCATGCTGAAAATTGACGATAAGAAGTTCTCAAAGAGCCGGGGCTTTGTTGTATGGGTGGATGAGGATTACCTTGACCATGGTTTCCATCCTGATCTTTTGAGGTATTATATCGCCAACTATACATCCCATACGAAAGAATTGAATTTCTCATGGAAGGTTTTCCAGGATAAGGTCAATAATGAGCTTGTGGGGGCGCTGGGGAATTTCCTGCACAGGACACAGCATTTTACCCATAAGAATTTCGGCGCGGTGCCGGAAGGCAGGATTGATGATGAGATCCTTGAAAAAATAAAATCCACCATTGACACCGTCATTTGCGCTTTTGATGAATATGAATTCAAGAAAGCCACAGATGCAATGATGGAACTTGCCCAATTCGGGAACGCATATTTCCAGTCACATGAGCCCTGGGCGCTTATTAAGAAAGACAAAGAGGCTTGCGCACGTGTTGTAAAGAACTGCCTCCAGATAGGAAAGGCGCTTGTGCTGTTGTTTGAGCCCATACTTCCGGGAAATATGGAAAAGGCATGGAAGCAGCTCGGACTTCCCGGTGATGTTCATAGTGCGCGATTCGAAAACGCTTTGACTGAGTTCCCATCGATGGAACTTAGTGCGCCAGAGATATTGTTCACAAAGATAGAGGATAAGAAGATCAAGGAAATGGAAGCTATCCTTGATAAAAGGATCAAGATCGCAATGTCTAAAGAGAAAAAGCACACAGAAGAAACAAAGGAAGAGAAAACAGAAATAACATATGAAGAATTCCAGAAGCTTGATATCAGGATCGGTAAAGTGTTATCGGCGGAGAATATCAAAGGTTCGGATAAACTACTGAAACTGGAAGTTGACATCGGCGAGAAAAGACAGATAGTTGCAGGTATTGCGAAATCACATGCTGCCGCAGACCTTGTTGGACGCCAGGTAGTCGTGATGGCAAATATGAAGCCTGCAAAGCTCTTTGGCGTAGAATCGCGTGGAATGGTGCTTGCCGCTGACGGAGAGGAAACTGTGCTGCTTATGCCGGCTAAAGAAGTTAAGGAAGGGACGAGAGTAAGGTAATTGAGCCTTGAAAGATGAAAAAGGAAAACTAAATTTTCACCAAATCTACTCGCCTGTAAGAAAGCTCATAGTGTTAGTACCTGAGAAGAGAGAAAATTATTTCTAAAAACAATAACGAGGAGGCTGAAGGTGGGATTTATTAGGAAAGTCCTGATGGCACAATCCTAAAATCCAGTGATTTAATAATTTTTCACAACAAAAAACAGAATAATCTGGTAACAAATGAATCCACATAAATCGCTTCCACTGAAAAACAGGTCTTTTTTGAACTAAAGACGAAAATTATCAGACACG
>JAPZAP010000083.1 GCA_027460585.1 Candidatus Methanoperedens sp.
ATATACCCTATAGGGTATATAAATATATAAATCTTTCGGTCACTATTTGTTGTGATAAAAACGGAAGAGGAGAAGGGAAAAAAGGAAAATATGGTCTTAGAAAATCAGATTAAACCCTAGGATTTTGCGAAGGTTGGGTTTGAATTGTTTGGTATTCAACTATAATTTAGATATTATTTAAAAACAATCATTTGAATTGAAAGAGTCCAGGGCTTAATTGAAGCACTGAATTATGGTGGAATTGGCAATTCCATAGAAGAAGGCATGAAGAAATTCAGACAAAAAGACGGAGGATCATCTGCGTTTTCGTATGTGTAAAATATTTTGGTGTTACAAAATTATAAATCGTAAATACGCTATCATAAATCTGCGTTTATCCGCGTTTATCTGCGGTTTTTAATTTTCAAATATTTTATGATAGCCCTAACACCAAACTTTTTGACTGCCCCGCGTTTTCGAAAAATTTAAATATAATTGTGTTATGTTCACTTGAACATAACGAGATTCAACTAATTTGAATTCAAGGTGAAAAACATGAAAATGAAGCGTTTGATAACGATTTTGTTAATTGCAGCAGTTGTAGCAGCAGCATCAGGCTCCCTATCCGAAAAACCAAAAGATACCAAACCTGTGGAAATCACGTTTTCAGCAGCGATAAGTCTCCAGGACGCCCTGACATATGCATGGGTTTCCGAGAAATTAATTTAATCTTGACATAGAAATACCATCACATGCTTTTGAGCGACTGGATATTAAACAAGGACATACAATACGAAATATCCTTAAAAAATCTGCAATACATAAAGGAATGAGAATGTGAAAACAATAACAACCCTTAAAGAAGCACTTGAAAAAATAAAAGAGCTCAAAACCACATATTATTTTAAGCGCGAATCAGAACATGTTTCCATTCCAGACTCCGTGGGCAGAGAACTCAGTGAAGATATTGTTGCAGATTACATGTCTCCGGGGTTCGATATTGCTGCCATGGACGGATTTGCTGTTCACAGCGAAGATGTTTATCCCATGAAAATAAAAGGCAGTGTATATGCCGGCGATCAAAGAGCACAAATTCAGAGGGGTGAAGCGATGGCAATAGCTACAGGCGCAATGCTGCCGCAAGGCGCTGATGCAGTATTGAAAATAGAGGATACAGATGTCAGAAATGATCTCCTTTATGGAAAGTCTTTCAAGAAATGGGAAAACGTTTTCAGAAAAGGATCGGATTATCATGCGGGTGACAGGATATTCGAGAAATATCACCGCATAATGCCCCAGGGTGCTGCGCTTTTATACAGCCTTGGTGTCGAAAAAGTCCCGGTATATAAAAAGATCAGGGCTGGCATAATATCCACTGGCACGGAAATTTATAACGGCATGATAAAGAATACAAGCTCGGTGCTGATACAGGGATTTATGAAAGAAATGGGCTGCGAATCTAGCTTTGAAGGCGCCGTTCCTGATGATTATAATAAAACAAAGAAGATGTTGCTCGAAGCCTGCGAAAAATACGATGTAGTATTTACAACAGGCGGCGTATCCGTTGGAGAGCGCGACTTTGTCGCGGATATTATTGCGCAGTCCGGAGAACTCGTATTCCACAGGGTAGCCATCAGGCCGGGGAAACCCCTAGCCGTCGGTATTGTGAACGACACACCCATATTTGCACTCCCGGGCAAACCAACCGGGGCTTTCACTGCTATAGAAATGGTGGTGCGAAGCTATTTTACGGAAACACCAAGGGCAATGCGTGTGCTCTTGATAAATGAGGATGTTATCTTGCCGGAAAAAAGTTTTGCATACATCTTTTTCGTGAAAATAGCTCGTAACAAAGCAAGCTCAATGGGTAGAGAGATGAAGTTGTATGATGGGGAATATAATACGGCAATAATCTCCGCATCTCCCCGTTCTGCGGTTGTTGAAGGGTATGTGGTAACAAACAGGGATATTGAAAAAGGTGAACAGGTGAATGTGTGTCTTTTCAGTTAAAGTAAATATGAACAAAAAAAGAAGGAGCTGGCTTCAACTTATTCACCCTTCTTTTATTTCGGCCTGACACTTTAGATAATGATACACAGCCGTAGAAATGGCCTCTTTGACTGAAGGCTCTCCGGATTTTTGTTTCAAAGCTATTACATCTTCCTGTGGAAGTACTGATTGAACATGGACAAATCTCATAGTATTATTTCCTGATATAAAAACAATTTATCTATTTAAATTGTTAAAATATAATTCACGCTTTAACAAATAAATATATTGATGTAAAAAAATATTTATAACTATACTAATTATAAGCATGTATTAAAATTTTTAAAGTAATGGCGAGATATTGATTTCTGTAAAATCTTCAATTTCAATCGGCAGAAAAGGAAATGAGTTTATACTTTGCCATACAGAAACCATAAAAATGAGATTTTTCTATATCCTTTCGGCGCAAATAAATACCAATAATGAAGAAGAGGCTGGATATGAGCAGCGCTGACTTTCTAGTTCATGGATTGATCAAAGCTTTTGAACTGATTTTCAGTTTAAATCCTTATATCCTCAGCATAACCGGGGTTTCAATAAAAGTATCGGGCACAGCAACGATACTTGCCGCTCTCACTGCCATACCTCTTTCTTTTGCCCTGGCATTTTTAAATTTCAGGGGAAAACAGGCAGTGATCACTTTAATAAACACAGGCATGGGGCTTCCTCCTGTTTTCGTAGGATTATTCATCTTCGTGATGCTCGTTCCCGCCGGGCCTCTGGGTTTTGCAGATATTATATTCACACCTTCTGCAATGATATTAGCCCAGTATATACTGGTCACGCCAATAATTACAGGAATTTCACTTTCTGCAATAAAAGCGGTGCCAAAATCCATTATCGAGACCGTATACACATTGGGCGGAAGCCGAAAAGATGCTATCATCGCCGCACTTTCAGAGGCAAGGTTCGGTATAATTACCGCGATCCTGGCAGGACTCGGGCGAGCGCTTTCAGAGGTTGGGGCAATTCTTATTGTGGGCGGGAATATCGCTGAAACAGGAAGTATTGGCGGTATAGGAGAAGGGCTTTCCAAAACGCGTACCCTTACGACTGCGATCACATCCGAGACAAGCAAAGGCGGGGATTTTTCAACACCCATTGCCCTTGGAATCATCCTTATAACCCTTAATCTCTCGGTGAATCTTCTTGCTAACTATTTCCAGAGGAGGGATTAAGTGGAGGAATTGATAAGAATAGAGGGTTTGCATATGGTATTTGGGGAAAAAGAGGTTCTGAAGGACATTAATCTCCAGATCATGAGGGGTGAGATTTTTGCGTTAGTAGGACCAAGCGGCTCAGGCAAGACCACGTTTCTTCGCTTGCTTAATTTTTTTGAGCGCCCGGAAAAAGGGAACCTGGAATTCAATGGCATGGAAACATCAGGAATTATCAATATCAGACGCAGGATGTCCCTGCTTTTCCAGACACCTGCTATTTTTAATAAATCAGTTTTTGAGAATGTCGCTTACGGACTGAAAGTTCGAGGTATTGATAAAAAGACGATTGAAAAAAAAGTGAGTGAAGCCCTGGATATCGTAGGACTCTCAGGTCTTGGAAACCAGAAAGCTCGTACGCTTTCCGGAGGCGAGGCGCAGCGCATGGCCTTTGCCCGGGCTATTGTTTATGACCCTGAGATACTTCTTCTTGATGAGCCTACTGCGAATCTTGATCCGGCCAATGTGATGAAAATAGAAGAAATCATCAAACGCATACGAAAAGAGCGCGAGACTACCATTTTACTTGCAACTCATAATATCCCGCAGGTTCGGCGCATCGCTGACCGGGTGGGCATCCTGATAAACGGGGAACTGATAGAAGTGAATACAAAAAATGCGATTTTTAAAAATCCGGGAGATAATAGGTCTGAGGCATTTCTAAAAGGTGAGATGATATATTGATTAATAGATAATCCTAAATTGTTACTTAAGCTTCCCGGGGCTGTCAAAAACTTTGGTGTTGAAGAAGAATATATTATTTATTGATAGATTAAAATATAAATATTAAAGTATATATATGTAACTAAACATCATATCTACTTTCGAAAACGGTATTGCCTCAGTACAACTTAAATTATCGATTGCATTTCAAAAGGTTCCCAAGATAAAAGAAGGAATTGCATCTCGATTATCGGAAAATAGGTCAAGAAATATAAATAACCCCGTGGAACTATTATTTCATATAGGAAACAGATTTGAGATTATCCAAGCAAACTTAAATTAACCATAATCAAATCACTTAATGAAACTCGGAAATATAAATCATGCTATAAGGGTTTAGGCTTTCAGGCGCCGCCGGGATGATGCGCATGGGGGCATGGAGATAGGCGATGAGGGGCGCAGGTTTGCGTTATTTTTATTTTAGCGAATCTTTTTTCTGCAAAGTATATACAAAGATTTTTGGGCCAGCAGCCTGAATGTATAAATTGAGGGCAAGATTCGTGTAGGTAACCGAGTATGGTTTGATGACTCTAAGTAAATATCCTCTATCTATTTGATTAGTACATCTACCACTTTCATAAATTCTCTACAAACTCCGATTCCAGCATACAAATCCATTTCTATTTCCACAAAATCAAGTGAATACTGAGTCTCATGCCTGGCATCGCGAAGGGTGTCGAGATAATCGAGGAAATCCCTGTTTAGCAACTTTGTATTAACGTATTTTTCTTCAACGTAGCGGGCAATGCAAAAATGGCTTCTTTCTTTAATCCCATCTTTAAAAAGCAATGCCCTTGCAACGTGAAAGAAGGCATTATAAAGAGCAATTGTACCCATTCGTTGTTTGCTAATTTTGAGTAAATCTTCGGCATCCGTCAGGAATAGCCCCGCCTGTATGAGGCTTTTTTTCGCAAGTCCTGTGCTGGGATTTACACCTGTCAGCAATTTTCGCTCAAAACAATCAGATAGCTCAGTCAAATATATCCTCTCCTGCAGATGTCAGTTTTAACCTGAAATAAAATTCCGGGTCATTTTCTTTTAAGTCTTTTATTTTTTTATCGGTCAGGAGCAGTAATTTTACCTCTTTCCTGAAATCTGTTTCCATTTTGCGCGTTATGTTTTTTAGCTTTATAGCATCTGAATGATTTTTTGTATAAATCCACATATCAATATCGCTTTGCAGCGTATCTTTTCCTGCAGCAAAACTGCCGTATATGCCGACAATCCCGTGATTATTCAGTTCTTTGAAAGAACTGTGGTTGAGCATATCATTAATATTGATAAGCTGCCTGATTTTACTGAGAAGCAAGTTGTTTAGATTAAGGGAAAGGATTTTTTTATTTTTTAGCTTTTTTTCCTCGATGAAGCCTAATTTTTTAAATATTTTTATAGCCAGATGAACTTGCGCCGGAGATACGCCTGTGTTTTCAGAAATTTCTCTTATGTATGTTTCATTTTTACTTGATAGGTCTTTCAGGATTATCAGATTCTTTTTTGTAAACAATCTTTGTAAATCGTTCATTATTACTAAACATATTGTTTATTTATAATAAACATTTCGTTCATTTTTTGTGAACAATGCTGTCAGGCGCCGCCGGGACGATGCGCATAGGGGGCATGGGGATGAGCGAGGAGGGCGCTAGTTTGTGTTATTTGTGGTTTTTTCTATTCTTGGCACCGCAAAGTACGCAAAGGGCGCAAAGATTTTGAGGCGCTTATCGCTGTTTTGCGGCGGTGCACTGGGTGGATTGAGTATTAGGAAAGCTTGTTTGGATTTATTCGACCCGCACCAGAGCATCAGGTGGAATGTCGGGAGTTAGTGGAAGGGAGAACCTGTTTGGATTTAAATGAATATTCTCACTCCGCTTGCATTAGTGTATATATTTGATTGGAGCATGTGGATAACTAATGGAAAATATCAATAAAATTGACCCATATGAAATTATAATAAGTATGAAATGGGCTCCTGAAACTGGACAAATTGAAATGAACCAAATTCCAGCAGGAACTGAAGTTTTTGTTATCCAGAAAGGGGTATTAGTTACCGATAACCAAGGAACTTTACTCATTAGAAACAAAGAAGATACACAAATCTTCTCTAATTTACTTAATCATGTGTGGGAGTTATGGATAATTCCAGAAATAAAAAGGAGAAAGGAGGCAAAAATACCTGCACCAAATCCCTTTAATAAATTTATTATACTGTTTGATGCTGAAAAGGAGAATGTTCCAACTATTAAGTTCAATGAGGAATATGAATTAAAAGGTCTTTTTTTAATAAAAAGAGGTTCAAAGTTCAATAAAGGTGACCCCATTCATTTTGATCAAATTGTTGATATTGGAACAATTGACCCCCCAACGAAAAATGGTAAGCCAATAGCCTTTTTTTTATTTCGTCTTGATGGAAGACAAATTTCTGTATATTTTGATTTTCGACCTAATGATCCAAATTTCGACCTGGATGAATGGAAAGATGAGGGGAAGTGGATAGCTGATGCATATCTTGAAACTATTCTTGCAAGGTATTTTGGTCATTTGGCGTTAGTAATTCCCCTATTATCAAAAAATGATATTCCATTTACTATTGGACTTAAGGCTGAAAAAATGAAATCTTTGTGCGATATTATTGAGAAGGGTATCCAAAACGAAGAATTTGATAACATACTTTGAAATTCAATATCACTAAGTGAAGTTGAGACATTGATAGATAACTGGTTAACACTAGATTTATTCTTCAAAAGAGAAAGTTTATTAAAAGAAGTATTAAAATCGTTTAAGAATGATATTTACGGTGCTGTTATAGCACTTTTAATGTCACAAGTAGAAGGAGTTATCACAGAGGAGTTAGTTTTGCACAATAAAGGGCTCAAAAAAAATGGTGAAGCAAATAATTGGTCAATTAGAATCAAAGAATTTGATGAAATTGTAAGGGCGGAGAAAATTGGGCACTGTCCTAATTTAGAATACTTAATTAAAAATCAAAAAATTGCTCCCAATTCCATTGATGATCAGCTAAACCTTCCAGCATTGCAGGAGTCTCAGTCTTTGTCAACTTATCCATGAAATTCCAATAAAAATGAAA
>JAPZAP010000084.1 GCA_027460585.1 Candidatus Methanoperedens sp.
AGTAATTCCTGCATGCGCTGGATTGCGCCGCATCCTTGTCTGTGCCAAAACAACTGCGCTCCCATTCCACCATTCGCGCCCCCTTCGGTGTAGCTTCCAGCCGCATCCCCGATGGGACGGCGCGGCCGGCATCGCGACTCAGGGTATATGAAGGCATTTTGGGATAGCAGCGATGATTATAGTAAGGTGATACTCTATTACTTTTCTTCTTAAGAAAGGGCTATATTCAAAAAATGCAATATGTATATTTATAATTGGTGATTTATCTCATGATGACCAAACTTAAAAGGAGAGAAATAATAAAACGACTTGATCGCTTACCTTTCGAGATACAAATAAAAATTCTTGATCTGGCTGAAGCAGCCGCTCCATCCCCGCAAAAAGGCGTTTCGGGCAAGAAACTCCTTCGGTTTGCGGGGATATTGAATGCTGATGATGCCACTGATATGACCCAGGCAATCGAAAATGGGTGCGAAAAAGTTGATATTAATGAGTGGTAGATTCATACTCGATACAAATATTGTAATTGCCATTTTCAGTGGAGAAACATCAATAAAAGAACATCTTTTAAAAGCCGATGAAGTATTTATTTCCAGTACTGTTCTTGGAGAATTATATTTTGGTGCATTTAAGTCAAAACGTTCCAAGACCAATCTAAAGCGGATATCTGATTTTGCAGAAAGTAATTCCATCCTTATATGTGACAAAGATACTGCATATCAGTATGGAATTGTGAAAAATAAACTTCTGGTTAAAGGAAAACCTATTCCAGAAAATGATATTTGGATAGCCGCTGTTGCCATGCAAAATAATCTAATCCTTGTTACTCGTGATGGTCATTTTGATGAGATTGATGACTTGAAATATGAAAACTGGTAAATTGTAGTTTTCCTGGGCTGCAAATGTTGCATCTGATAATTGCTTGCTCTGCTATTCTCTGATTCGTTTTTATATCTCGTGCAAATAGAACACCGCGCCCATTCTGCTTCCAGCCGCATCCCTGATGGGACGACGCGGCCTGGCATCGCGACTCAGGGTATAGTATAAGAATTAATGAAATATTGAAATTGATTAAGCAGCATCAAAAGGGTCAATACTCACGTAAAATCCAGGCGATTCGAATAGTTCAAAGTTGGGACGCATTTTTTTATTATTAAGGAAAACATGTTCAATACATTGTATCATAGGTCTTCATTTTCATAGATTTAAGAAATTCCTTGGGTGTGAAGTATTCTTTCACTCCATCAAAGTCCCTATCATATGCGATAATTACAATTCCTGCTGAACGTGCGGCAGCCAGATGCTCTAAATCCTTTTCTTTAATAGTGCCCCTTAACTTCTCCATTTCTTCAGCATATTGCTCCTGGGGAATTATTTCAAATGTTGAATGAATAAATGAGAAAGAAAGTGATGCAAAATCCTTATCCTTCAATCCCTTCAATACATTAAGCACTTCATAAGCCACTTTTCGATTAATAACACCTGTCAAAACATTTTCACTCACCAATTTTATGATCAAGGCAGAATTTGTTTCTTCAAAAAGCAATCCCCTTATCAAAACAGAGCTATCTATGAATGCTTTTCTCTTTGGCACTTTCTATCAACCTTTGAACTTCATTTTCACTTACACTAATAGATTTTGCCTTCTCATGTATCTCTTCAAGAATTTTCTCTTTTGATAGAAGTCCAGTGGTAAGAGCGAAATTCATAAGTGCAAGACGAACGGCTTCTGCTTTGGTTTTTACTATACCCAGATTTACCATCTCTTTCAATATCGTCTCCTGTGTTCCTCTGAAATCCACTGTAACGGTTGTCAAAATTGTCACCTTTATTAACAGAAATAGCCACGTGAGTATAAAAAGTTGATGTCATTCATCTACTCCACACGCGACAGCGCGCCATTCCCCCCAGCGCACTTCCTTTTGCTTCCAGCCGCATCCCCAATGGGACGGCGCGGCCGGCATTGCGACTCAAGGTATATTTTATCTTGAAGTAATTATATGCACTGTCAGGTTCAATTAGAGGATGCAAAATGAAAAGATATGGACGAGCAAACTGAATATAAACGCACGATAAATGAACGGAAATTTGGCAAATGGGAAGAGTTAACTGGCGGTGGAAGACGTTATTCTTATGAAGTCGATGGTCGTCATGGTTGGACAGCCCGTTACGTCAAGGAAGTAAATCTTATAGAGGAAACTTTAAGGTTTTATCAGGAAATCTATGATAATAAAGGCAAACTTGTTGAAATCCATGAAAAATATCCCGACGATAAAGGTCATAAGAAAGTAATAGAGGAAAAACCATGAAAATCACACGTAAAGATGTGGCAAGAAAAATATCTGACTACCTGCATCATAGAATCACAATGCCTGAGCTTGCAAATTGGGCAGAAAATATGATGATGGAGGCAGATTTTGAAAGCAATGATTTTGAAGCCCTTCGCGACGTAATCAGCAGACTTGGTCTTGCAGATACAAAAGAATTCGGAATGACATGGGAAGATTGTGAGTACTTTTTATCACGGCTTGGTTATCATGCAAACATAGTGGTAACAGATACTTCGGCGATGGCAGCAGCGGAAAGCTAATAATACAATGCCTCTCGAATATTTGCCTGCGTATGGTCAGATGGACTCGGTGGGACAGCGCACCGCTTTCAGCTTCCATCCGCATTCCTGATGGACGGCGCGGCCGGCATCGCGACTCAGGGGATATGACGGCAAGAGAGCGAACTTCTCAAATGAAAGAAAGGAAATATCAGACACAAAAGCAGCAAATCCGTGTGAATCCGCGCAATCCGCGTCATCCGTGTTCTATTCGTCTGAATGAATAAAAGGAGGACACCAATGCTGGCTTCAATGCATCAAGCTGCTTCCAAGGATAAGGGACGCCTAATTCCAGCCGCATCCCCGATGGGACGGCGCGGGCGGCATCGCGACTTAGGGATACGACTGCATGAGAGCGATCGTTTCAAATGAAAGAAGGGAAATATCAGAAACTGAAGCAGCAAATCCACGTGAATCCGCGTTCTATTCGTCTGGATGGATAAGGGAAGGACACCAATGCTGACTTCGGCCCAGTATTTTTGACATTCCAGATTGCGTCCAAAACTCAGGCAACATGAATCCTATTTGCAATAATATCTAAAAAGAAGAACAGGATGCCATTTATGGCACCCAAAATTTTTGTTCTATTTCAGGATTTCACCTATATCCCATATGGATATGGCTGGATATTCGAAAACGGCAGATCGATGCTGTTTATCTCACTGATGTTATTCAGGTCGTTCATAACGATCTTTCTTGCCGAGAGCGTATAAAGCACATCATCCATGAACAATGACCTTCGAACAGCGAAGGGCGAGCCCCAGTAATAATACGTCTCTTCGAAATCATCAAAATGGGATATCTTGCCCTTAAGTTTAAATCCGCTCTCAGGCGTAACGTTAAAGACATAAGCGCCCTGCCAGATTCTTTGCGTATAATATCCGTATCTGCTGTCATATTGTTCCTTCCCCAGGACCTCTCTTATAGGTATTACCAGCAAATTCTTATTTTTATCAAAGAGAAATGCCTTATGGTCCTGCAGCGCCTCGGAATCTGTCCCTGGTTGTCCTATATCGTATGTATCTAATTGTTTTGGATTATTGACATCCGATACATCAAATAGAGAGAGCTTGACACCCTTTACTGATACTCCGCCCCATTCATTATCGCCCGTTTCCTTTCCGACGCCGATAATGTGGTTTTCATCATACGGGTGCAGATAATCCGAGAATCCCGGTATCTTTAGTTTTCCAAGGATCTTTGGCGAAGTTGCATCCGAAAGATCTATCACGAACAGCGGATCCATTCTCTTAAAAGTCACCATGTAGAGCCTGTTCCCTATGAATCGCGTGGAGTATATCCTTTCATCTGGCGCTATTTCCTCAAGTTTCCCTGCAATTCCAAGGTTTTTATCCAGAACATATACGTTATTATACAGGACACTGCCCTTCTGCGTCCAGAACTGCGATGTCGTGGCAACCCTGAAGTAATCGCCAGATTCATCCATGGAGAACTGGTTCAGAAGGCTGCCCGGTACCTCGCCTTTGGCCTGATAGTTGATCTCACCTTTATCAATGCTGATTTTCTGGATCACCGTCTTCTCCCTTTCCTGGGCGAGCTTTAATTCGTACTCATCGACTGCTTTTTGAACATTTTCGCTATAGTCCTGTTTTGCTTTTTCGGTCATCCCATTGAATGTTTCTTCAAGAATTGATGATATCTGATCCCATTTCTCATAAGAGCCCAGGTTGCTTGCTTTTATAGCAATTATTTTATCCTGCACATCCTTCGGAAGCAGGGGCACAACGACCTGGTAGAACCTGTCTTCGCGCTCCAATTCATAATAACTGACAGGCATGTTCTTCATGTAGGTTATGTAGATATTATCCTGTGAAAAATACACATTGTCAGAATAACCCATCATGAAGGTCTTTGCGTTGATGCTATCCGGTTTCTTAACGTTGATCGAGGCGATCGTATGAAAAACGTAATTTTGTTCCGGATTGTCGAAATAATATACATCCGGAGACATGATCTTTACTGCCCCTTTCCTGATCGCGGGCATTTCCACGAAATCACCGTAATAATTTACACTATTTTTTGCTATTAAATAAACATAGTCCCCGATCATCCTTGACTGGAAATAGTTGCCATTTATGCTATAATTCGCTATCTGTTCAGGCTTTTTCCTGTCCGATATGTCATATACCAGAATATCGGTTTTCATAGTGTCGATGGGTCTTGGCATATAATCATATTCCGGGATGCTATAGACCCTGCCCGTATTATCCGAAAAAATAATGAGCCTGTCACCATTTATGAATAGATCTCTTGGTGCACCCTCTATTGATATCGCAGAAAGTATCTTTGCCCCGGATGCAGGGAATGCATCCACGATCAAAACCTTGTCCTGCGCAATTACATAAATGTACTTTCCATCGTTCTTTACAAAATCAGCTTCATCCACACCTTCCACCTGGATATTGGTAGTTGAATAGTCAGATGCGCTGGATGGCGCCTGGATATTCACCGCTGCCTCCTTTTGCATTGCACCTGAAGGCAGTGAGACGGCTGAAGGCATTGGGGCGGATGTTGCCATTGGCATCACCAATCCTTGTCCTCCGATCATGGGATTTCTCCAGATTCCATATGCACCTGTATCAACTGCGTTTGCTTTCAGGTATTGCTGCAATTCATATGCTGATGAGAATTTCTTCAGTTCCTGGGTTGATCCTGATATTATTAAATCCGTAATATTACCAGGATTTTTTTCATTTGCAATTGTTTTCGTACCCTGCTGAAGGCACCCGCTAAAAAATGTAATGCCGATAATGGACATTATTAACATCAATACGAACATTCTTCTCAAAGTCTATCACCTGTCAGATAATATCATTTAAGATACAGATAAATATATCTTTAACTTCGAATTGAATTGAAGTTATGGATTCATATATTTGTCTGCCCTGAAAACGATAGGCTCATTTCGTCTTTCGAAATAGAAAGCGGACAACCGCATAATTCATTATCAGTCAGAAGCATAAAATGATCAATAGTTCAAATGAACTAAAGGAAATTTATATGGCTACTGTAGTTGAACATTATGAAAAACATCTGGCTGCGTATTATTCATGGCTTTTCGGGGATTTTAGCGCTGCTGTTGAATCAAATCGCCAGTTCTTTATTCTTCATAAGCTCCTTCCCGGAAAATCAAATATCGCAATAGACCTGGGAGCTGGATGCGGCTTTGGGTCGATCGCGCTTGCAAAACTTGGTTTTAAGGTGCTTGCTTTTGATCTGAGCCAGACACTTCTTGACGAATTGAAAAGTAAGAGTGGAAATCTGGAAATTACTCCAATAAAAGATAATATTTTGAATTTCACAGCTCATTGTCCGGAAGGAGTTGAACTTTGTGTATGCATGGGTGATACATTAACACATCTTGAGTCTTTTGATGATGCCAGGCATTTATTTGCAGACGTTTACAACTCAGTTCGCACAGGAGGAAAATTCGTTCTCGTTTTTAGAGACTATATTTTTGAGCTGAAAGACACAGACAGGTTTATACCGGTAAAAAGTGATTCTAACACAATATTTACCTGTTTCATTGAATATTTTGAGGGATATGTTTTAGTGAATGATATTGTTTATTCCAGAACCCCGCAGGGCTGGAAACTGGATGTGAGCAGTTACAAGAAACTTCGCATTCCAGCGGATTGGGTGAGAAGAGAGCTTATAGAACTTGGTTTCACGATCACTTTTTTCACGAAAGATAAAGGCATGATAACTCTTATTGCATGCAAAAATAATTAGTTGAATATCAAACAATTCAACTATCTTTGCGTCCTTTGCGCTCTTTGCGGTGAAAAAATCATTCACCGCAAAGGATGCAAAGAGCGCAAAGTGTTCGGGATATAAGTAAAATAAATTATGTACTTGACTTAATAAAATAGAATGGACTCTTACGGTTCAATTTGGCTCGATACTATGAAAACATTCGATGGAATCTCAGGGAAATACAGGGAAAAAGCGCTGGTACAGCAAAAAGCAGCATTGAAACTGCTTGATCTCCTGAAAATAGGGAGTTCGGATAATATAATTGATATCGCATGTGGTCCCGGGAATATCACAAATACGCTGCGTGAACTCACATCGGGCAAAGTGATCGGGATCGATATTTCGGAAAAAATGATAAAACAGGCCAGATCGCTGTATCCCGAAATAGAATTCAGGGTGATCGCGATCGAAGAACTTGATTATAATAATGAATTCGATATTGCTTTTTGCAACTCTGCACTTCAGTGGTTCAGTGATCCGGATAAAGCAATGACCGGGATATTCAATTCATTGAAACCCAAAGGGAAAATTGGTCTTGCCTGCCCAGCGACCAATGACTGGGCTCCATGTTTTGAAAGTATTATCTCAAAAGTCAGTGAGGAGAGAACGATAAAACCTGTTTTTTCTCACTGGAAAAATCCCTGGTTTCATCTTCCAGGGAAAAATGATTACAGCCTTTTCTTTGAAAAGCAGGGTTTTGTGACCATTCATATTTCAATAGATCATGAAAAAACTGAGTATTCAGAAGAGGAGGCTTTCGGCATCTATCTTTCGGGTGCTGCAAATGGATATACGGCAAAAGAATCCTATGATATCGGGATCGATGAGGGATATGTAACAGCTTTTAATGACAGAGTGAGGGAAGAGATCAAGAGACGATCAAAAAACGGCAGGATAATTGTAGATTTTAATAGGTTGTATTATATTGGTAAAAAGGAAGAAACATTAAGCTTGGCAATGCAAGAGTAGTAATTTTTCCCCTTGTGATTTATAACAACCGGTACTTTTATCTATTATACTAATTGATTTTATATTAGTTATGGGAAAATTCAGTACTAAATTATTCTTGCTGGAATTAATCATATTAGTCAGTTTCATTTCCGGTTGCGTTTATGACAAAAACGTAACATCAACGGTAAATGCATTACCTGAAGTGCAACAATTTTTAAAAGATCACCCGGATGCTAAAATAGCTGTAACCTTCTGGTCAAAAGATGAAGTAACAAATTCAGAACAGGAAATCAGCCAGCAATGCGATAAAAAAATAGTTCCAACGGATATGTTTAAATCAACTATCAGTGAAGGAAATCTAAAAACTATAGTATGGATCAATGCTGAAAACCTGACAGTCATATGTTCTGTGATCGAGGAAACACCAGTCACTCCATCTCCAACCTCATCATCTGTAATTGCTCCCACTCCATCACCTATAATTACGCCTCCATCACCATCCTCAGTCACGTCCCCCCAACCAACTTCTATCCCAACTGCATCAACCGGGACAGTATCAGTATTTATTAAGAATTTTGCATTCAATCCATCCATAATTACTATACCTGTCGGAACGACCGTCATATGGACACAAATGGATAACGCATACTGCACTGTAACAGGCGACGGTTTTGATTCAGGAATTCTTGGCCAGGGAGAGACATATATCTGGACATTCAATAACTCAGGAACTTATTCGTATAGCTGTTCATTCCATTCAAATATGACCGGAACGGTAATTGTAACAGAAACGCCATCTGCACCATCTCCCGCGCCATCGCCTGTTCCGGTATCCACAACGATACCGGGGGCAGTATCAGTCGATATTAAAGGTTATGCATTCAATCCATCGCCGATTACGATTCCAACAGGCACAACTGTCATCTGGACACAAATGGATAGCGTAGATCATACTGTAACAGGCATTGGTTTTGACTCCGGTACGCTTGGCCAGGGACAGACATTCAGGCGGACGTTCTACGATGCCGGAACCTATTCTTATAGCTGTTCAATTCATCCGACTATGATCGGAACAGTAATTGTGATGGGAACAGTTTCTCCATCGCCAAGAGGGACAGTAAATAATCCTTATATGTACAATATTTACTGAATAGGTTTTGGATGCCAAAATCTTTAACTGTCAACATGCATATATTGACATATGTTCTTGCCTTTATTGACAGGTGGTTCAAGTTCAGAAAATAAATGCCGCGATCTTCCCAATAAAGCAGGGCTGCCTGGAATTCACGATGATCTCAAAGGATAAAAAAAATGAAAGATAGACAAAGCTTCTTTATAATAAGCATATTAGTAATATTTACAGGGTTCTATTTGATATTACTGAAAACCATAGGGGTGAAATATGGGGATAATATTTTCCAGGTATCGGTCATATCAGATGGGTTATTTTTGATTATAATGGGAATTGCAATGGTAATTGTTTCATCACGGGAATGGGATTCAGAAAAACAGCCTAAAATAAAAAAGTAATACATGAAATAATCAAAATTGGCAGGCATGTTTTTGATACAAAGGTTTTCTCAGGCCATAATATTTAAATAGTCAACTTGTGTATATTGACTCATGTTCCTGCCTTTAAATGATAAGCAGTTTGAGTTCTGGAAGCTGAAACGCAGCGGTATCTTAAGCATAAACATAGCGCGCTTGTTCGACATATCCAAACAGGCAGTATCCAGGGCGCTCATTAATATGGACGAACGGATAGAAAAGACGCTTATGGAGATGGCGCACTCAAACCAGATAGAGGTGGAAAGTGTGAACCCTGAGCGCGGTATCCTGTTCGGTCACTCAGTGCCGTTTAATGCCAGCGCCATTATTTTTGTATCTGCAAAGCATGGGATGCAGGTATGGTATGAGCATGAAGGAAACTGCGGTACATGCACCAGATATACACAGTGCATTGAATTGCTGTGGGACTTTGCAGATGAGATGAAAATCAAGCTTGAGAAGACTGATGACCCCACGAAGCTGGCGGATGAATTATTCGAGAAGTTAAGGGGTTTAACATGACTATAAACATAACCGGAAATATTAAAAAAGCATTAGGCTGGTGCCCGGATGCCAATCACTTTGCGACAAAGAGGTTTCTCGTTACCCTCCCTTGCGAAGAGGAATTCCTGATGGATGATAAAAGAAAAAGTGGAGTGGATCCTATTAAAATGGATTGGGGCTACAGGTATCGAAACTATATCCTCCTGATGACCCTGGCAAACTTTGTTGCATTTGGATTAACCTTATTTCTTAGTAAATATTTTGAATTTGTCTTTGCCGTGGATTTTATCTTGAAAGGGATTCTTATAGGCGCCTTGCTTGCGGCTCTTTTAATGGTCCTTGAGTGGAGACAGCTAAACAATATAAAGGAAGTACAATTTGGTTTAATGAAAAATGTTTTTTTCAAAACTTTAACCCAAACTGCATTATTCTGGACAATTGTTATATTAATGACATTTACTATTGGAAAGGTTAATCCTGTTGTATTCCTTCTGACCCTCTTTTTTCCTTATATCCTGATACGCTATCCGATTGTAGTTTACTGGGAGCGAAAGAACAGCAAAACCATCTATCTCGTTGAAGAAAATTTCCTGAGATGGAAATCGATGGTATTGCCATCCATAAAGGAATGATTAGTTTATGACCGTGACGGAAATCATAAGAAAAACGATGGGCTGGTGCCCTAATGCAGGTTTACTTACAGGAAGAAAATCCGTGCAATTCGATAACCTGACGATAAATGCGCCTGATAGTGGTGGTGAGTTTACTCAAATGACAACAGAATGGTGGAACAAACAGCGCAACAGGATTTTGATAGGAATAATTGGTGGGACTCTCCTTGCAATTGTCTGGTTTATCTCTTATGGAATATACAACATGAATGTTTTTCTGTTGGGGCTTTTTGCAGGGATAGTCGGCAATATTCTTTCATGGTCTCAAGGATTAAATTCATTGGACAGGATAGCAGGAAGTAAAACTCCTATTAAGACTTCAACAAAACAAATGCTTGCAGTTTATATCTTAATCATCCTAGGCATTGTGGCAGTTGGCTATTCAGCATCCATTTATGGTATGGTAGCAGTTTATGCCTTCATTTCCGGCTTTATATTTACATCATGGGTCGGTTATTTACAGATTGTATATTGGGAAAAGAAAAACAGGAAGACCATAGTTGCACATGGGTTCTACAAACCGACTGTTACTGCGATAAATTCAGAGATATAAAAATGACCCTAGCATCAAGAAGCTAATGGGCTGGTGTCCAAATGTTGCATTTACGAACAAAAGTGATGTGGTATATATGGTATCGTATGAAGGAAAATATATAGACAAAATAAAAGTTATGGGATTCAGGGGATATTAAAGGTGGGTTTTTATAATGTCAATTTTAAATTATTATAGGCATCCTAAATTTCGAGATACATTAATAGCATTAGCCCTATTTGCTTTTGCATTTTTTATTCGATTATATGGAGGAACATGGGATACGCATGTTGCCAATCCTGCATACATGTCAAGACAGGCAGAATATATTTACTCATATGGTCATCCAGCAGTTCCTGACCCATTCAGTTCTGCTCCATTATATCAACCGGGCATGGCATACTTTCTGGCATTCGCTGGCAAATTATTTGATGTCATTCCCATCGGTTTTGGCATGTCGAGTATGACTCTGGCAGAGGGATTGATGCCTCCGTTCCTTGGTGCCGCAACAATTATAGTTATCTTCTGGCTGGGTAGCAGATTATATAACTGGAAAGCCGGGTTATTAAGTGGAGTGTTCGCTTCAGTTTCCCTTTTTTTACTCCAAAGAACATTGAAAGGGTATACCTTTCATCATGCACTTTCATTATTCTTGATTATATCAACAATAGCGCTCGTAGTTAGAGCACTGGATGTTTTACAGGATCCGCTGCCTGCAAAAAATAAAGAAAAGATTATTTACCTATTCTGGATATTATTGCCTGCCATTTTTGTTGGACTTACTGGCTTTTCGTGGGGTGGCTATTTTGTTATTCATGCAATCCTCATTCTCTACAGTCTGCTAATTACTCTACACTATTTTGCCACTAAAAAGGTGTTATATCCCCTTTCCTCTTTTTGGGCTTTGATCATAATTACGCTAATTTTGGGAACAATTCTTTCAAGTATACTGTATCCTGTGAGGAACTTAGAAGAAATTACAAGAGCAATGCAGATGATGGGAGATGCATCGAGACCAATCGTATATATGTTCACCGACGATCTTCAACCTCCCGGATTTCCAGGGTTAGAGATGTTTTTCGGAAAATATTTGATATTGGGAATTATAATTTTATTATTCGGGCTTTATAGTTTATATTTAAAAAACAATGGCTTTGGGCTGCTTTTGATATCAGCCGTCGGGATCTCAATGGTCCTGGGACTGACCAGAGTTCATTTTATGGATATTTTTTCATTATTTGGATATTTAAGTATTGGAATAGGGTTTATTGGAATAATTGACATGGCAGCTAAATTAAGCTCAAGGAAAAGATTTGCTATTCAAAGTTTATCTGTTGTTACAGCAATTATTCTATTTGCATCTATTGCTGGACCATCCATTGATAGTATAAAATTTTCCAGATTACCCGATGATAATCCAGGAATAGGGAATGCTGATATGATGAAGGGATACAGTTATATCAGAAATAATACTGCACCGGATGCGCTGATAATTAATTGGTGGGATTATGGCAATGATATTGGATATCGGGCACAAAGGCGGACTGTTATTGACCAGATGTATATTGAAAATTCTGATGTAATCAATGTTTCAAAAATTATAATGGGAACTAATCGTACTGAAGGTTTGCAAATAGCCAGGAATTATAAAAGTAAGTATAATAATTCGGAAGTATATCTTTTGATTGGAAAATTCGATGGCGTAATAGCTTTTGTTATTGAGATTTGTTCCAACGAAGGGAAGCAAGTGTTCTATAATTTTGACCAAACAGACCATATTGAAGCAATGACCCCGGCTGCATCTGAAACAAATTATTATAAGTTATGGACAAATCAAACCATGGAAGGATACGACATTGTTTATGCAAATAAAGAGATGAAACTTTTTAAATTAAATATTTGATAAATCACGAAACTGGTGAACTGTTCGAGAAGGTAAGGATGCTAACATGACGATAAACGTAACAAAGATCATAAGAAAAACGATGGGCTGGTGCCCAAATGCTGCATTTGCGAACAAAAATGAGGAGATAAATATGGTGTCTTATGAAGGAAAATATACAGATAAAATAAAAGGCATGGGATTCAGGGGATTCCTTAGCGTCCTGCATCTGGTATTTGGAGCATGGTTGATATTTACAGCTCTTCGAGTCCTGGCAAATCCAATGATTTTCCCGTGGTGGTACATGGATATAAATCTCTTTTCATCAGGAATTCTGCTGGTTGTAGGATTATCTTCGATGATGATCTTCCTTAATTTTGCAAAATCCGCCAACGTCCACAGGATACTGGCTCTCGTAAATATTGCCCTCCTAATTGCATTTTTACTATATCTGGGCCAGTTCCTGGTTTCAAGTGAGTTTTCATATTCTGTTTTCGATAAGCCGTATATGGGTTATTCTTTCGGGCTCGTAACTTTGTTACTTTTTACTTTCATCATAACCATTCCAAGTGCCCTGACGTTTTTCAGCAAGCCTTCAGGGGAAAGGAATAAAAAATTCCTCAAGGCAATTTTATTGGTTCTTATAATCACTTTCGCATCCGTTGGTGTCTATTATCTTTATTTGAATAAGCAAAAAGACTCCATGTTAACTGCTGAACTCGGCAATAAAGGAGAATACAAACTTTACAAAATAGATCCTGGATCAGCATCATATTACGATGACGCCCATTCATATTTCCTTGATTCGGCCGGAGACACGACAGGACATCATATTTCCCTGGATACATTCCAGGCAATGCAATTTCTACAAAAAAGAGATACAGGCAAAGTTATTTCATGGTGGGATTATGAACTTGAAATCAAAGCGGCAGGTAAAGAACCTGTGATCAGCTATGCTTCAAAAGCCATAAAGTCAACTATAGCAAGACCTGCTTCTTTATACGATAAATTTGAACCGGATGAGAAAGTGGCAGATGTCTCCATGTTTTTCACAACAAGTTCTGAGGATGTTGCTAAAGGTATCGCTGAAAAATATGGCGCAAATAGCGTGTATTTACCAAAACAAAGAATTAACGACTTGATCGAGGTAATGATGTTTGCCGCCAATCCCGCCATAATGCAGAAACCGGGGAGTATTTCACGTGCTGATAATTTTGACGAAACTATCAAGCCCACGATGGCAAATAAATTAATTACCGGAGCAGATTTAAAGAACTTTGATAAGATATTCGAAAATAAAGATGTTATAATTTATGAGTTGAAATAAATTGAATTCATTTATTATAGTCTCTGAATTAGTTTTTGGGCATTATTGATTTCCATTTAATTTGTAAAGTGGTACAGGAATTGAAAGCCATCTACAAATTGTTCCATGAAAAAAAGCTTTATTCCTATTCGACATCTGGGTAAGCATGCATCTTTCAGATCCATACAATATCCGTTATAAGGGTATTTACGCAGTGGCAAACCGCAAGAATGAACTCGTGGAAATAATGGAACATTCCAATTGCTATGGCGGCTCGGCCTGGGCACTTTACCATTATTCGAAAAGCCCGCTTGTCATAAAGGGACGATCTGTCGGGGATATGATGCGATATCTTGTCAGGGTTGGAAGCTCTGCGCTTGCCCTCCAGTCATCCACAGCAGCGGCAGGTATTGAATCCGTACTTATAAATGGCGATGAGATCGAAATTACCTATAGCGGTCTTGGCGGCGGGGGCGTGGGTGCGACCACTTGCAGGGCATACGCGGAAGGAGTCCTTCGATGCAATATATCCGAATCCGGCGGAGGAAAACGCGCAAGCGGCACGATCGTTGTGCCCCGGAGAGAACGTGTCCTAGTGGGGATAGATAATACAGATTCAAAAGAAGTAGGGGCGACATGGACGCTTGCCCATAATATCGGCGCAGCTCTTGATTCCCTGGAGCACAAATATATTTCACATACGCTTGTCCAGCTATTTCCTGTTCCTGATAAAACCCAGAATTGCGTTGGGACGGTGCTTGAATTTGCCTGCGTTGAGGGTGCGAAGAAAGAATTGCTTGAAAAAATAAAGGAAGGACTTCTAAAATACAGCGTCTCCTCCGAGACTGGAATGGTCGTCCTCTCTGAGTTTGATGCCTCGGCCCTTATGGAATACAGCAAGCTTTGCAGGAGCAAGATGATAACAAAGGAATTAACGCTAAAAACGGCGGCCGAAAATGGCGTTGAAATATGGATAGATGGAAAAGGCATAATCGGCGCGCTTGCGGCTGTTCCATGGTTTTCACGCAACGATGAATCGGTGCATGTATGAATGGTCTTGATGCTATAGTCAGCGGAATTATCGATAGCGGCGTAACAAATGTCACAGGTGTGCCTGGATTTCCGATCACTGATCTTATGGAATCACTTGGGGAAAAAATCAAACACGAATGGTCTGTTAATGAGAAAGTCGCACTTGAGATCGCACTTGGCTCATCCGTATGCGGAATGCGAAGCGCTGTCATTACAAAACACGTGGGCATGAACATCCTTTCAGACCCTCTTGTAACCTCTGCGACACATACGATCGGGGCAGGTGTTTTGATATTCACGGGCGACGACCCCGGAATTGGAAAATCCCAGAACGAACAGGATTCACGCTTTTACGGGTTGATCGCAGAAGTCCCGGTATTTGATCCCAGGACGCCAGAAAATGCTTATCTTTGTGTGAAAGAGGCTTTCCGATTATCTGAAAAAGTGATGACCCCCGTCATAATCAGGCTTACTGACAGGTTATTGAAAAGTGAAGGCGACTTTATCAGAAAAAACGAAAGTGGCCCCTCAAATAAAATAAAGAATAAATTCGACAAGAATATCTGGCATCTTACCATGCTCGGTAAACACCAGAGATTCCATGCAGAATCCTATCCCGAAATGTGCAAATATTCTGAGAAATCAGATTTAAACTTTTATGAGAAAAAAGGAGATTTCGGGGTAATATCATCTGGTTTTCCGTCAGTGCTTGTTGAATCAATATTACCCGGAGATTTTTCCCACCTGCGCCTCACGATAGTCAATCCGCTTCCGGTTGATCTTATCGACCGTTTTATCATGGAGCATTCAAGGGTTCTGATCGTTGAAGAAACCGAACCGGTTATTGAGAAACAACTTTCAAAAAGAGCGCTGGGGAAGCTCACAGGGCATATGCCATACGGGATTGTAGAAACAGAAGATATCCAAAAAGCCATTGAGAATATCAATATTGACAACGTAAAGCGCAAGGTTGTGCCGCAGACCATCGAAATGAGGGGAGCACGACCCATATGCGAGGATTGCCCGTATTTGCCACTTTATAAAGCAGTGAAAGAACTGGATGTGCCGGTCGCGGGAGACGTAGGTTGCTCCATAATGACCTCTTCGCCGCCTCTGTCTCTTCTTGATGCAGCGTTCTCACTTGGCGCATCCATAAGCACAGCATGTGGATTTGACCGAAAAGGGATAGCCATAATCGGTGATTTCGGGTTTGCCCATTCGGGAATTCCAGCTCTTGTAAATGCAGTCCACAATAAACATGATGTGGTCGTGATACTGCTCCAGAACTACGTAGCTGCCATGACAGGAGGGCAGGAGGTTCCTGATCTGACAGGGCTCATAAAATATTATATCGAGGATACCGTCGTTGTTGAGCCGGCAGATCAAACTATTATAAAAAGCTTGTTGGAAACAAGACTTAAAACGAAGGGGGTTTCGGTTGTGATCGCAAGGGCAAGGTGTCCAAGGTTTTGAAGAGTGAAAATGATAGGGAATTTCAAAAATATTTTGGCCCACTGCCTTTCAGGAGCATGAAAAAGAGCGTGTTACCGACCTCGGACTACAAGTCCGAGGCATCAACGGGAGGATGCATGAGGGTAGCTAAAATTCATTCATTGTTCTGAATAGTAATGAAATTAAATAAAGGGGGCATTGAACCAGTATATTTAAATTCATGTAGAACCTACAATATACGGGTGATACAATGTTTTATGAACCACCAATAGCATTATCTTGTAATCCACTAGGTTATGAGCTTATTTCAAATTCTGGGGAGTGCTTTGTATGCGAAGCAGCTCAGCCATGTGCCCAGCCATGTGTCTGTCGTTGTGGAAATTGAACATAACTTATGAAATTGACTAATGAAAAAGAAGGCTTCATTAAACTTAGGAGCCCGGCATACATAAATTTAGATTTAACTAATAGATGCAATTGGAATTGTAAATTTTGCTCTACTATAATGGATTTTGAACGTAGCAGCTTTCAGCCATTTTCCAAATTTAAACGCATAATAGACAAACTTAGTGAGGCCGAAGTCTTTGAAATTAATTTATTTGGTGGCGAGCCTTTTATACACCCCGATGTCCTAGCTATTGTTAAATATCTTCATGATTCTGGATTTGAAATCTCTTTTGTTTCGAATGGAAGCACTTTAAATAAACCACTTGTTGATAAAATTGTCAATTATATCAATGCTGGTTCGATTTCAATTCATGGGTTCAAAGATACACACGAAAATATAACAGGCGTGGAAAATTCATTTGATAGTGCAATTTTAGCACTAGATATATTAAGTGATGCAGGCTTAAACACTGGACTGTGCTATACGCTAGTAAATGAAAATTTTAGAGAACTACGCAACTTTAGTGAACATATCTTAGACAATTTTAATATCAATTATTTAGGAGTTAATAGATTCGTACCACAAGGGCGAGGTATTAAGGCAAGGAAGCAGCTAGAGCTATCGGTTTCAGATTTTAATGAAGCATTGTTAATACTTTATGATTTACGAAATAGATATAAAAAAAGGATAGAGATAACTGATGGATTTCCATTTTGTTTAACCAAACAGGACTATTTAGAAAACATAATCAAACCATGTACCGCTGGTGTTTCTTTTGGCTCGGTGAATGAATACGGCGATGTAAAAATTTGCTCTGCAAGCAAACATTGTTTAGGGAATATCTTTAAAACTTCACTTGAAGAGATTTGGCAGAATTCTCAAATGTTAACTGAATACCGCTCTTTGAATTGGTTAGATAACTCATGTAAGGCATGCGATAAATTCAATAGATGTTTATCTGGGTGTAAGGTAACCCAAAACAAACCTTTCAGTAGCGACATACTGCTTAAGGAGTACGGAGACAATGCAAAAGCCCATTCTATCAAAAAAAGCTAAAATTCGAAAGGATTTAGAAGGGTATATTTTGTATTATCCTGGGACAGGACTGATTCTATTAAACACTACAGCTTACGAAATAGTTTCAAAATGCAATGGCAATTATACATTTGATGAGATAATTAGTTTTATAAGTAAAAAATATGGTGTACAAATTGAAGTAGTATATAAAGATGTCAAAGCTTTTTTTATAAATTTAGAGCAATTAAATATACTCACATATACTCACGATTATAGCCTTCCGAATGCCAACCGTAAAGTTGATAACAGCTCAATTCAATAAAAATATTATTTAATAAGGAGGTTTCATGAACGAAAAGGGATACGAATCCCCCAGAGTTATAATGCTGTCCGTTTTCCCATCAGATATAATTGATGCGATGCATGAAAATAAGAGTGGAATTATTGTTACTCCATGCGCATGTGCTTGCGGTCCGGACGGTGTGAGTAGAAAAAAACCATAAATTTTCATTGAGGCCCACTTTGTTTGAAAAATTGAATATTCGTAAGAATTTTAGTAGAGTAATAAACATATATACGGGCCCAATAGTTACACTTTTAGTTTTTTTAGAGTTTTGGATTCCTGAACGGTTAGTTAATTATCGAGCAAGTATAATGGCATTTTTTTTTGGAATATTTGTGGCATTAATTTTTTCTCTTAAATCCAATGAAAGGGAAGCTGATGATAAATCCTTGACCGAAATGATTCATAACCTTGCGATAGAAATGGCATTAGAATCAAAGGATAAGACTACTCAACAGATTGTTGAAGATATTCGATCAAATATCAAAACAAGAGAGAGTTACATGACTGATATGATTGCATTGGAAAATAATTATACAATACAAATTAATAAAGATATGGAGACGTTACACGAAACCGAGGAATTAAATCTACAAAATATGTTGAATTTCCAGAATAAAGATAGAGAATGGAAGATATACAACGAATTTCCAGAAATTGAAAACTCCAACAATAGTAATTTTAATCATATTCAACTTTTAGAAAAAATAAATGAAATTATAAAATCTTTAAAAATAAGAATTAATGATAATGAGGTATCAAAGAATGAAATAGAGCGTAGTCAATTATACCAATATTGGAAGGAGGTTACTTACAGAAGTGATATTCATGATTTCATGTACGAGTATGGATTCAAAATACCTACACAATTAAAACCCCAAGATAAAATTAACCAGAAAGTAGAATATGAGAGAAAAATCAGACCAATTTCTATTGATAAAGGAGGGAAATTTTCTTATCAAATTTTACAACCAACCGAGAATTTCAAATTGAATATCATATGCCCAGAAGGCATCGAAATAACTAATGTAAAAACACAAGTTTACGATAAGTACTGGAATGTCGACCATGAGGCGATAACAAATTTAGAAAAAAATTATAATCCCGAAATAAAACCTGGAAATACTTCTATTGAATGGAAAGTTCCTAAACCGAAACTTATGAATAATTATGAAATAAAAGTCTCATTTAGAAAGATATGAAGTGAAATGTAGGATATTTCAGAGATAAACTGATGATTGTCAATAACAGTTTGATAAGCGGGGTGGAAGTAATTTTTATGCTTTCCTATATGGTGAAAACAATAATTCACACAAGAGTAGTCTATTCTTCACATCAGGTTTTATGTATTTACACGACTAAAACATAATTAAGGATCACCATGAACGAGAGAATTATGCTGCGGGTTGCCGAAGCACATCACAGGGATGCTGGGAGGGACATTGCAAGAATAGATCGCGACATCATGGAACAGATGGATATCTTAAGCGGCGACATCATTTTGATCGTAGGTAAGGAAAAAGCATGCGCAATTGCGGGACCGGGTTATCCGGAAGATGAGGGAACAGAAATAATCAGGATAGACGGGAACATCAGGGCAAACGCCCGTGTGGGGATAGACGATAAAATATATATCCAGAAATCCACTCCCCAGGTCGGAAAAAGAGTTGTCCTTGCACCCACACAGCAGATACGCCTTGTCGGGGGACCGCAGTACCTGCTTCGTCTCCTTGAAGGAAGACCCCTGACCAAAGGGCAGCACCTGCGCGTGGATACTGTCAGCAATCCCCTGTCGTTCATCGTGGTATCCACTCAACCCTCTGGGCCTGTTATTATTTCAAGGACTACAAGCCTGGTCGTGAAAGAAGAGGTCATTAAGGAGCTTGAATTGCGCCCGACGCATCTTACATATGAAGATATCGGGGGGCTTCGGCGCGAGATCGGATTGATACGGGAAATGATCGAACTCCCGCTTCGCCATCCTGAACTTTTTGAGAAACTGGGTATCGAGCCGCCAAAGGGTGTGCTTTTGCACGGACCTCCGGGTACGGGTAAGACCATGATCGCCAAGGCAGTAGCGAACGAAACGGATGCTAATTTTGTTTCAATAAGCGGTCCTGAAATAATGAGCAAATTTTACGGTGAATCCGAGAAGCATATACGTGAAATTTTCGAAGATGCTGAAAAGAACGCCCCGACAATAATTTTCATAGACGAAATAGACAGTATTGCCCCCAAAAGGGAAGAAGTCACAGGCGAAGTGGAGCGCCGCGTGGTCGCACAGCTTCTCTCCTTGATGGACGGGCTAAAGACGCGCGGCCAGGTGATAGTGATCGCTGCCACGAACCGGCCAAATGCCATTGATGCGGCACTTCGGCGCGGCGGCAGGTTTGACCGCGAGATCGAGATAGGAATCCCCGACAGGCTGGGGAGGTTCGATGTGCTCCAGATACATACAAGAGGTATGCCGCTTGCGGAAGATATGGCCGAAGAAACTGGTTTGCGTGAGATCGCAGACATGACGCACGGTTTTGTTGGCGCTGATCTCTCATCGCTGTGCAAGGAAGCTGCCATGCATTCTATACGAAAGATACTTCCTGAAATCAATATTGAAGCCGATATCCCCCAGGAAATAATGGAAAAGATCGTTATAACAAGAGAAGATTTCCAGAACGCGCTCCAGAATATCGAGCCATCTGCGCTGCGGGAGGTATTTATCGAAGTGCCTGCTGTGAGGTGGACTGAAATCGGCGGATTGGAATCAGTTAAGCAGGAACTTATCGAGGCTGTTGAATGGCCGCTCAAATACCCTGAAGCCTTCATTGCAATCAATACCAGGCCGCCAAAAGGAGTGCTGCTTTTCGGGCCTCCAGGCACTGGTAAGACAATGCTGGCAAAGGCGATAGCTACAGAAAGTGAAGCAAATTTCATAAGCATCAAAGGTCCTGAACTTTTGAGTAAGTATGTCGGGGAATCTGAAAAAGCAATAAGGGAAACCTTCAGGAAAGCAAGGCAGGCAGCACCTACCATCATCTTTTTTGATGAAATAGATTCGATGGTTCCCACACGCGGAACCGCGTTTGATTCTGGCGTGACTGAAAGGATCGTAAGCCAGATCTTGACAGAGATTGACGGGCTTGAGGAACTCAAGAACGTTGTCGTAGTGGCAGCCACCAACCGTCCTGATATGGTAGATCCGGCATTGCTGCGCCCGGGAAGGCTTGAGCGGTTCATTTATATCCGTCCGCCTGACCAGAATGAAAGAGAGCTTATATTCGACATCCATCTTAAAGGTAAGCCGCTTGCTGCTGATATTGATATTAAGGAGCTTGCAAATAAGGCAGAGGGGTATGTTGGTGCAGATATCGAGGCAATATGCCATGAAGCCGCCATAATCGCCCTTCGCGACTGGATAAAGCCGGGAATGGATCGGGAGACCGTTAAGAAAGAGGTCCAGAATGTAAGGATACAGAAATGGCATTTTGAGAAAGCTTTTAATATGGTAAGACCTACACAATGGGACCCAAAAGAATATGAAGCCATGGCTGACATAACAAAAGCTATTGAAAAGAACAAAAAGGAAAAAATATGAAGAAAACCAATGATTTCGAGGAGTTCCTGAACCTGCTTGAAAAGGCTGTGAATAAGATCGCTGATGAGAATAATATTCCTGAAAAACGACCTGTGAACATCAATATTAACATAAACCTTTATCCCGTTATGGCTGCAAATCCCGGCGATATTTTTGTCCAGCAGGAAGAAATGCCTGTGGATATACTTGAGACAAAGGATAAAATCCATGCAGTGATGCCGCTTCCCGGAATGGAAATGGAAAATATCACGATTATTTGCAGAGGGAAATCTCTTGAAATAATGGCTGTGAATTCCGAAAATACGTTCAGGGAAATAATCGAACTTCCTTCGAAGGTCAACAGGACAGGCATTGCGGCGACCTGCAAGAATGGGATACTTGAAGTAGTGCTGAACAAGCCGAAAAATGAAAGGAAGAAACTGGGGTAGGATTTACAGGATGGGGAAGTGCCTTTATGAATTACTTATTATAATAGTTCTTCAAATTCTTCCACAGAAAGCCCGGCAGCCTTAATTAATTCTCTCAACAAACCGGGTTTTAATTCTTTATGTTTTGGAACCGATAATGTAACTTTAGATCCTTCTTTTCTCAGAACAACATGACTTCCTACCTGTCGGTGAGGAATCCAACCAGCCCTGGAAAATGCTTTCATAGCTTCCATTCCTGAAATTATTGGAAGTTTGGACATTATGCAACTACATCAACTATTTTGGCTGAGGGATTGGCCAGGTACGATTTAATTTTATCTTCAGCTAATGATTCAAGACATGCCTGTATAGCTTCTTTAATATTTTCCAGTGCTTCTTCCTTTGTATCTCCCTGGGAAAAACAGCCTGGAAGACTTGGACAGCTAACAACAAAGCCCCCTACTTCCTCATCTTCTTCCAGAACAACTTTAAGATGCATATTAGTCTTTATTATTGTATATCTTTAAATTCCTTTTGGATGTATTCCATTGTTGGTATGGAAGGATACGGCCTTTTCTGCCTGCAATCAGAAGAATATTGTTCATCCTCTTTTGTTGAGGCGATGAAAACATTTGCATCAATACAAATTGGCTTCATTCATTATGTCTCCTGTCCTTTTTTATCATATCGAGGACAGAAGGAGCTGTTTTTGGCCATTTTTTTTCGAGTTTTTTAGCTTCAGCAAGCCATGCTCTTGCTGCCGTCCTTGTCTCATCTTCCTTTATGCGGCTGCCGCTTTCTAGAACCATTTTCCTGAGGTCATGTATCTGTTCGTCTATGAACGTGATCTTCTCCATTAGTTCTCCGTTTGCCATAACACTTAGTTCTCTTTTCTTGGTTTATATATTTGTTTTTTTGCTGACTTGCCAGCTATGATCTTAAACCCGGCTTTTTCTAATTTCCATAAACTGCATGTTTTGCGGGATTGGTTACACGAAGGCATTGCCCAAGGCTGTGCAGGGAGCGAGCCAGTGGAATTTATCAGAGTCAGAAAAGACCTTTTCGGAAAAACGCTTTTAATTACGAGGCGCGCCGGATAATCTTGTTTCTGCGGCGCTGGGGCGAAGCTGATGAGAGCAGCCTGCTGTATTTAGCAATGGAGGCGCGGATATCCCGCAGATACCGAGGGGAGTAGTGACTTTATTTTGCGTGTTCCTTTAGGGTGGACGGCAATCCTCATGTTTTTGATTTGATGGCTTCGTCTTGGTATATTTACTAGTTTGTGTATATTAAAATTGAAAAAAAGGTATAGTGACAATAATTGGACAAAGCAATATATATATAAATAACTTAACCTATATTTCACCAAAGAATAGACGAGCAAGGAATGTCTGACGAAAAAGAGGAAGTAAACAATATATTCACTGAAAAAGGTGAGACAAAAGTCAAATCAGAAAATATTACAGAGGGAGAGCTATCATGTGTTATTGTCTATTCTGATAGAAAACACGTCAATTATATTAATTCAGTTATATCTTTTTTTGAATCTGTATTGAAAAAGGATGGTTTTAGACCACAAAGACTGGGAGATGAAATCAGAAGTACTGAAGATTTTCTGGAAAAATTAGAAAAGTTGATTGATAATTGCGTTTTGGGTATCATAATACTTGATGGCTTTAGACCTAATGTAATATTCGAGTTTGGTCTTTTAAAAGGAAGAAAAAAACCTATAATCGTATTACAGTCAGTAAATGCATCAATTAATATAAAAACATTGTTTGAATCGTATGAAGAAGCAGGCTTATCCGAAAAAAAATTTAAACTGATGAAAGATCCTTTAATCAAAATTTCAAATCATTTATCAGATTTTGGGGGAAAGTATATAGCATATTTTGATTGGGGTGCTATGGAAAGCGAAAATAAACATCCTTCAGTAGTATTAGAAAATGAACTTAAGAAGAATAAAGACCAAGTAACTAAAGAGAAATTGAAAATGTTACAATAGGGATTATATCGAAATTATGACACCATCACATACTCAAGATTTCCATGAGTTTTTACAACCATTGACAAGTATTATTATAAAATATTATACGGGTGATGAAGAATTCAATATTACAGATCTCAGAAAAATACATAAAAAAATAACTTCTACAGCGCGGAGAAAAAATTTTCAGGTGCCTAATGATGTTTATAGCATGATTGCGGCTACTTATTTATCCAAAGCTAAACAAATAAAAGAAAGTCCTGAAATTATTGATTACCTCAACTCTGCCTTAGATACATATCAAGAAATATTTAAATCAATCTCAAATGAGGAGAATCCCATTCCATACAGTGAAACACGGAAAAAAATTGGAGGGGTTTATTGGGAGCTTTCACAATATATAAACACGAAAGAAAACGCCAAAAATGCAATATATGAATATGAAGAAGCCCTCAAAGTCTATACTCTTGATAACTACCCCATTGACTATGCAACGACTCAGAACAATCTTGGGAATGCATACGGAACGCTTGCTGAGGTAGAAGATAAGGACGATAACTGCAGGAAAGCAATCAATGCATACGAGGAAGCTCTTAAAGTTTATACTCTTGATCTTTACCCAATTGACTATGCAAAAATTCAGAACAATCTTGGAAACTTATACATCAATTTGAAAAAGTTTGAGGATGCGGAGAAGGCATACACAGAGGCTTTGAAAATTCGTAGGGAACTGGCAAAAAAAAGTCCTGATACTTACTTGCCTTCCGTGGCTACGTCTCAGAACAATCTTGGAATATTATATAGAAATTTAGGGAAATTTGAGGAAGCGAAGAAGGCATACATAGAGGCTTTGAAAATTCGTAAGGAACTGGCAAAAAAGAGTCCTAATATTTACTTGCCTTCTGTGGCCACGTCTCAGAACAATCTTGGAATCTTATATGGAAATTTAGGGATGTTTGAGAAAGCAGAGAAGACATACATAGAGGCTTTGAAAATTCGTAAGGAACTGGCAGAAAAGAGTCCTGATGCTTACTTGTCTGCTGTGGCTATGACTCAGAACAATCTTGGAAACTTATATAGAAATTTGAAAAAGTTTGAGGATGCAGAGAAGACATTCAAAGAGGCTTTGAAAATAATTAAGTTACTCGTAAGAAAAAGTCCTGATGTTTACTTGTCTGATGTCGCTATGATTCAGAACAATCTTGGAAACTTATACAGCGATTTGAAAAAGTTTGAGGATGCGGAGAAGGCATTTACAGAGGCTTTGAAAATTCGTAAGGAACTGGCAGAAAAGAGTCCTGATGCTTACTTGTCTGCTGTGGCTATGACTCAGAACAATCTTGGAAACTTATACGGCGATTTGAAAAAGTTTGAGGATGCGGAGAAAGCATACCTAGAGGCTTTGAAAATTTTTAAGGAACTAGCAGAAAAGAGTCCTGATGCTTACTTGCCTGATGTCGCTATGACTCAGAACAATCTTGGAATCTTATATGGCGATTTGAAAAGGTTTGAAGATGCGGAGAAGGCATATACAGAGGCTTTGAAAATTCGTAAGGAACTAGCAGAAAAGAGTCCTGGTGCTTACTTGTCTTATGTCGCTACGACTCAGAACAATTTTGGAAACTTATATAGAAATTTAGGGAAATTTGAGGATGCGGAGAAGGCATATACAGAGGCTTTGAAAATTCGTAAGGAACTGGCAGAAAAGAGTCCTGATGCTTACTTGCCTTATGTCTCTACGACTCAGAACAATTTAGGAAACTTATATAGAAATTTGAAAAAGTTTGAGGATGCGGAGAAGGCATTTACAGAGGCTTTGAAAATTCGTAAGGAACTGGCAAAAAAGAGTCCTGATGCTTATTTGCCTGCTGTGGCAACGACTCAGAACAATTTTGGAAACTTATATAGAGATTTGAAAAAGTTTGAGGATGCGGAGAAGGCATTTACAGAGGCTTTGAAAATTCGTAAGGTACTGGCAAAAAAGAGTCCTGATGCTTATTTGCCTGCTGTGGCAACGACTCAGAACAATCTTGGAAAATTATATAGAGATTTGAAAAAGTTTGAGGATGCGGAGAAGGCATTTACAGAGGCTTTGAAAATTCGTAAGGTACTGGCAAAAAAGAATCCTGATGCTTATTTGCCTGCTGTTGCAACGACTCAGAACAATCTTGGAAAATTATATAGAGATTTGAAAAAGTTTGAGGATGCGGAGAAGGCATTCGTTGAGGCTTTAAAAATTCTTAAAGAATTGGAAAATAAGGTTTCCAATCCAAGACAATGAATCAAAATATTGCATATTGAATTATCAGCATGAAGAGGGGATGATTCAGATGGCATAAACGTAACCCTAATCAACAATAAGTCTATTGCTAGCGTTTTTAGTGTGATGTACATCTTAAGTTTTCAATATATTTACCCACGACATCCCGCCTTCCATTCCCACGATTTTTCCCTTAACCGCTGACGCATGAATCGCAATCTTCATTAACTATCCAAACAAATTGTCTATATATCCGGGAGGCGAAAACAATGCAAATTGATGAACAAATATTCGAATTTACTGATGAATTAGGTCCTGAAAAGATAATTCATTTATATGAGCCCAGAACAAGGATGAAAGCGATCGTTGTTGTGGATAATACCGCGGCAGGTCCTGCTATCGGAGGGATCAGGATGGCTCCCGATGTTACCGTTAATGAGGTACGAAGGCTGGCCCGCGCGATGACATATAAGAATATCATGGCTGGACTTCCCCATGGCGGCGGGAAATCAGGCATTATTGCTGACCCGAAAACCGTGAACAAGGAGCAGATCATCAGGACTTTTGCACGGGCAATAAAAAATCTCCTTGAATACATTCCCGGACCCGATATGGGTACTGATGAATCAAGCATGGCTTATGTCTATGACGAGACTTCGCGTGCAGTTGGGCTTCCCAGGGAACTTGGCGGGATACCACTTGATGAAATTGGCGTGACCGGATACGGGGTAGCGGAATGCGCGGATGTTGCGAAAGATTATATCAATCTTGACCTGAATGGAGCGCGCCTTGTAATTGAAGGATTCGGGAATGTGGGAAAACCCGCTGCCAGGTTTCTGGCAGGGAAGGGTGTAATCCTTGTAGGAGCAAGTGATTCCAGAGGCACGATCTATAATTCAAAAGGTCTGGATGTCGAGGAATTGATAAGAGTCAAGGAATCCACGGGTTCAGTGACGAATTATAAAGACGGGGAGGTTTTAAAAATAACAGACCTATTGATGATAAATACGGATATCCTCATCCCTGCCGCAAGACCCGATGTCATAAGCGATGCAAACTCGGATGTAGTGGATGCAAAATTGATAATCGAGGGAGCAAATATCCCGATCACCGAAAGTGCGGAAAGGGCGCTTCATGACAGAGGAATACTTGTCGTTCCTGATTTTGTGGCAAACGCAGGCGGTGTCATTACAGCTTCAGTTGAATACCACGCAGGTACAGAAGCGTCAGCTCTTGACAAGACCAAAAATACCATCAGGAGAAACACAAAGGAGATCCTTGATAAGGTATATAGCGATAAAACATATCCCAGAGAGACAGCCGTCGGAATAGCAAGACAAAGGGTTTTGAGGGCAATGAAATACAGGGAATGGATGTAATGCTCTCCTCCATATTTGAGCCTGCTTCAATAGCAGTTGTAGGCGCTTCCAACAATGAAACAAAATGGGGCGGCATGATCCTTAAGAATTTACGCAGCGGATACAAGGGAGCCGTATATGCGGTAAATCCAATGGAGAAAGAGGTGCAGGGTTTGACTTCATATCATTCAATCCTTGATATTCCGGAGGATGTGGAAATGGCTATTACGGCAATCCCAGCCCAACTGGTACTTGAGGTCGTTGACGAATGCGGGAAAAAAGGAGTAAAAGGGCTTGTTGTATTGACGGCCGGTTTTAGCGAGACCGGGAAAAGTGGTGGAGAGCTTGAAAAGCAGCTTGTTTCGCTTGTAAGAAAATATGGGATGCGAATGATAGGACCAAACACCCTTGGCATCGTAAATGAGCCTTTCAATCTTAACGCAAGCGTTATCGGGAAGCTTCCAAGGCCGGGTCATATCTCTTTTATCACGCAGAGCGGAACACTTGGGCTTGCGATAGCTGACTGGACTATCGATATGGGTATCGGGATGTGTAAGATAATAAGCACTGGGAACAAAGCAGATACTGATGATGTTGACCTCATAAAATATCTGGATAACGACTCCTCGACGGGCGTTATTGCGATGTATATTGAAGGAATAAACCGGGGAAAGCTGTTTCTTGAGACGGCGCGGCGGATAAAGAAGCCAATTGTCGCGATCAAGACAGGACGGTCTAAAAGGGGTCAAAAAGCGGTTTTTTCACATACTGGTTCAATAGCAGGTTCAGATGAAATATATTCAGCCGCTTTCAAACAGGCAGGAATTCTCAGGGTTGACACCATCGATGAGGTTTTCGATGCTGCTCTTGCTTTCACATGCCAGCCGCTTCCGAGAGGTAATAATGTTGCAATTATTTCAAACGGGGGAGGCGCTTCGATCGTCGCTGCGGATGAATGTGAACGGCAGGGGTTGAACATTGTTGATCTTACCCCGGAAACGAGGGATAAAATAAAGGCAGTTATTCCTGAATTTGCCTCAAGTTCAAATCCTGTCGATACTGCGGGAACCGTTTCGTTTAAAATCTATACCGAGTCGATCAAAGCACTTCTTCGCGATCCTAATGTGGATGCTCTTATCGTAATTTATGTGCATACCCAGATGTCAAATGCAATACCGCCTGCCGAGGCAGTTGTGGAAATAAAGCAAAAGTGCACAAAACCCGTGATAGCATGCTGGATGGGTGGCTCTGGCACGGAACAGGGTGTGGATATCCTGAAAAGCGGATGTTTGCCCAATTATTCGGTGCCTGAAAGAGCAGTAAAAGCGCTGGCAGCTCTTGTAAAACACAGGGATTTCCTGGCAAAAACAAAAACAGATGATGCAATGCCAGAAAACCTGGGGGGATAAAGATGAGTTTAGTTCTTACGGAGCATGAGTCAAAAAAGCTTCTTGCAAAATACGAAATTGCAGTCACAAAAGAGAGCATTGCAAAAAACGCGGATGAAGCTTATGCGATAGCATCACAAATAGGAACACCAGTGGCTATGAAAATATCTTCTCCTGATATTTCCCACAAAAGCGATGTGGGCGGCGTGGAACTCAATATCCCGGCCAGTGAAGCGAAAGCGACTTATGATAAGATCATATCGAGGATCAAGAAAGCCCTTCCTGATGCGAAGATCGAAGGCATCCTCGTCCAGCAGATGGCGCCGCCCGGTCATGAGATAATCGTGGGTTTAAAGAAGGATGCACAGTTCGGTCATGCCCTGATGTTCGGTCTTGGCGGCATTTTCGTAGAAGTCTATAAAGATGTTTCATTCAGGGTCGCACCTATTGGAATAAAAGAAGCGTTGGATATGATTTCTGAGATCAAGGGGTATCCAATTTTAAAAGGCATCCGCGGAAGGAAGCCTGCGGATATTGATGCTATTGCCCGCGTACTTGTTTCTGTGTCAGAGATGGCGCAGAAAGAGAATATTATCGAGCTTGATATAAATCCTCTTATTGCGGGAGAAACAGGAGCGATAGCGGTGGATGCAAGGGCGATGATAGAGGAGTAGTTCACAGTCTTTTCGTCATGTAAGGACCTTCCCTCACATACCCGAATTTGCGATAATAATCCCGTACGCCAATCCCGCTTGTTACAGCTATTTTATCATAACCCTCATTTTTTGCCATTTCCTGGGCCCTGGAAAGAAGCTCCTCCCCATATCCCCTGTGCTGCCATTGCGACACTCCGGCATCTTCACCCGGCGCCACCATGGAACCATAAACATGCAATTCCCGTACAAGCGCTGCACGTTCAAGTTCTGCCCTGTGAGGCGCTGCCGGGAAGCGAAGCCTCAGGAAACCGATTAACACATCCCGGTCTGCATCTTCATATGAAATGAAATGTTCAATTCCGCCGCATGCCCTGTATTTTTCAACCATCAATTCGATACTCCCAGGTTTTATCCCTGAAAGCTCCCTGTGCCCCACCTCACGGCACCGAATGCATTTGCATTTTCCCCCCATTTCCTTTAGCCTCTCGTTTGCAAGCTGCCTGATATTGCTTTTTCGTATCCCTGCAAGCACCTGGTATGCAGGGATATCTCGCTGTATCCTTTGCAGGCGCACCCATTTTGGCAGAATGGATTTGATCTTTGCAAGTAATTCCACTGCTTCAAGCACTTCAAGAGGGGCATAATTCCCAAGTTCCCACATCCCGTGAAGCCTTGTTCCTTCAGTTACAAGCGTTGGATATATCTTCAGGTAATCTGGCATGAAGCGCTCGTCTTCGAATAATCTCTTGAACATGCGAAGGTCTGAATCCACACTTGAGCCTGGGAGGCCTGGCATCATATGGAATCCCACTTTTAGTCCGCTGTCCCGAAGCCTCATGTTGGCATTTGAGCTCTCTGAAACCGTATGCCCGCGCTGAATACCTGAAAGGATGAAATCATATGTGCTCTGAACGCCTATTTCAACTTTTGTGGCTCCAAGGTCAAGAATGGTATCGATATGCTCTTTTTTTGTCCAGTCGGGTCTTGTCTCTATAGTTATCCCAACATTGCGTACACCGGCGCTTTCGTTAGCTGCCTGGACATCCTCAACTGTTACATATTCCCTGCCTTTTCGCCATTCTGTGCCATCAAAATCATTCATGGCCTCGATGCATCGTTTCACGAACCATTCCTGGTAACACAGAGCACGTGATGTATATGTCCCGCCCATTACGATAAGTTCAGCTTTAGCGATCGAGTGGCCTATCTGTGATAGTTGTTTTAACCGGGATGAGACCTGCAAATATGGATCAAAATTATTCTCAAAAGCCCGCTTTGCAGCAGGCTCGGCTCCCATATAACTTTGTGGTGATTGGAATTTCGATTCGATCCCTCCGGGGCAGGGGACGCAAAGGCCGTGAGGACATGGCGCAGGAGATGTCATGGCGGCTATGACAGCGACGCCTGAGATCGTACGTACAGGTTTTAAAAGGAGACGTTGGAGAACCTGCTGTTTTTCCTCATCGGTTCTTGCGGCGGCTAGGATTTGGGAATTCCCAAGAAGTGATGAAAGTTTATAGCGTATGCTGACGGCCTTTTTTGCTGCGTTTAGAGCTTTTTCTTCTGTGATCTCGTTTCGCAGGAGCTGCTCTATGATTTCCCTGGCTGCTGATTCGATGGCGGTCATGTTTGTCTCTGGTTCTTTCTATAAGCTCTCATTTTTCAGGATAATTACCCAGATTAGAAACTATAAACTCCATCAATGAATTCAATATAAAATCAGCTTTTTTGATTGCTTCTCTTGCATCATCTTCAACATATTCTCCGGATGGAATCCATATAGGTTTATCCGGTCGTGAAAAAAGAGGATATCTGGATTTTATTCCTTGAATCTCAAGTTCCCTCGCATAAGTTAAAATTTCAGAAAAAACTTTTTTATCAAAATCATTACTGAATTCCTTTTCAAAGAATGCAGTCACTTTGTGTTCCCCTGAGATGATATTTCTGATAGCCAGGCATGATTTTATCGCTTTCTCAGATGATTGATGGGCAAAATATATCGCCCTGCTATAAATTCCGTTTTCAAAAAGAAGTTTTGCCGACTTCAAATCAAGTTTTGATTCTGTTAGGAAGGCACTGGCTATTTTTGTGAAATCAAACATTAATTTCACCAGTAATTTTCCATGTATTTATTCCTATTCTGAGAATGTTCCCGCTAATATTTTTTGAATATAAATGGAATAATCTATCTATACAAGATTTCCCGTGCAATATTTTAATAGGGTGATCGAAAATGTTCATCATTATTGGATTTACGGAATTTATTGCATCTTCCATTTCCTTTTCAGTGTAGAGGAGTATGTCAGAAATACCATGTCGATCAAGTTCCAGAATTATATTATCACGCTTGCGCCAGTCTAAAGGGAGATTTTCAGCAAGTACAAGTAAGTCATAATCTGAATATTTTCTTGCCATTCCACTGGCGCGGGAGCCAAATAGAACAATGGCTTTCAGGTTATTTCCGAATAACTTTTTAGAAATATTGATGAACGTTTGTAATGTCTTATCCTCATCTTTAAATTGAGAAATCATGAAATCTCCTGGTGCAAATCGATATATGCTAAATTACTTTCTTCATGGCTATATAAAGTATATGTACTTATAGATATAAATTTGTTCTCTCTTAGCAATTACTGTTTTCACATTTCATAAGTCGTCACTCAAAATCCAACAATGACCTCTGTGGCTCACCATTTCTCACACAATTCTTCCCCGCATGATATGCATCTGAACCCGGCAACTCAACCGTACCATACTGACCCCCTCCGCCCGGACACACCTTCACTTTTCCCTCCTTGAAGGCATTAATAGCGCCGATAACCCGTTCATCGATCCCGGAATTATTGATATCAGCATCTACAAGCACTGCAACCTCAGTCCCGTATTTGTCAATAAGCGCCTTCCATATCGTCTGGACACCTTTTGTATTTGGGCCAATACCAAGAGCCTTCGCGATTATTTCCGATAGTGGTATTATATGAACATACTTTGGCCTGTGTGACGGATATTTCGGTTCAGTGTAAGATGCAAGCTCATTGACCCTGTCTTTTACCCCTTTTTTTATTGTTGCGCCACAGGAACATTTCCAGTTTTTCATGATGCTCTCTCGAATCGTATAATGCCTGAAACACCGGATGCAAGCGCTCTCATTGTATTTTCCTTCTTCCGGCGGCATTCCTACATTCAGGACAGGTTCTCTTCCCTTTTCCCGGATTATAGCCATTTTAAGCTCATCAAAACTTACATCTTCCATTTTGAACCTGTTGAATTCCCTCGCAAGTTTGTTCACATAAGGTGAATGGGCATCAGAGTTTGTAAGGAACGTGAGGCATTGAAGCTCGGATATCCTGTCTGCATACGATGTATCAGCGCTAAGCCCCAGTTCTATGAAGTAAATATGATCTGCCATGTCTCCATAGCATTCTTTAATTGAATTATAATATGCATACATCGCTGTCCAGGGCGTGAAAGCATGCGCCGGACCGATAAGAGCACCAGCCGAAATTGCGGCTTCGGCGATCTCTTCCGCGCCAAGTCTCACACCTGGTCTTCCGTCAGAATCGATGTCTTTAGAATGAGGTTTCATGAATTCATATAATTCTTCAGCCTTGGATACCGAAGGGACGATCAGGAGATGATGCACCTGGTTAATATCCTCAACTTCAGTGGTAAGGATAAAATTCATATTGTCCAGCTTGAAAATCCCGTTCTCTTCTTTTAACTTTTTTATTTCAGCAAGCCATCCGGGATGAAGGCAATCACCAGTGGCAACAAGCTGGATACCTTTCTTCCTTGATTCGGTTGCTAATGTTGGAAGGTCCATCTTAGGGGATGTTGCCATACTGTATTTTGAATGAATATGAAGGTCTGCGTTAATGAGCATAACTCAAGCTAATGAGCTGGAAGGCATATAGGGATTGCGATTGCGCAAAGCTCAGTGATGCCTGTTATCCGAATAAAACGGCTGATACATCACGATTTATGACAGCCATGTTAATGCTCAGCCGTGTTAATGCTCAGCTTCTAACCTTAGTTGGGCAAAATTCATGGATTACACGGATAGTGCAGATCTTTACAGATACCCGTTTCATCCATTAAATCCATTTTCTATTTCACGATTTTTCCCTTATCCGATGATGCATATATCATGAATATTAACCGAAAATCATTCCCATGCCGCATGCTGCGCTCTCTTCTTCAGCAACAAATGCGGCAGTTATTATTTTATTTTCCTCTCCAGTGAGTTTCAAAAGTTTCAGCCCTTCTAACATATTTTCTGCGCGGTCGATATCTTCAGGACTCCCTTTTATGTAAAGGAAAGAGCCCTTGCGTTGCGACCCCATGAGCTTGCATTCTCTTACCGTATATCCAATGCGCTTGAAAAAATCATCTTCCAATAGGGTTAAAACATCTTTATTTTTGGTATCTTCATAATAATATACTGATTCCATAATATTTCCTCTGGGACTTACATGGCAGTAACAGTTAATAAATAATTCTGGGAAATGTGCTGGATATTCAAGAGAGTTATGATTCGCGTTGGCAAATTTAAATGATCCAAAATAATGATTTATTTTACGTTTCAATATCTATTAAAATACAATTTGGTGTTTAATTCAGTATTAACTAATATATTTTAATAATAAACGCATAAATTATTTTTTATTTTAAAAAACGACATTATGGTGATTTATTCTTAATCATAGCTTTATTGCTTGGTAATTACATATAAGGGAATATGATAAGAATAATCGATCAATTCCTTCATGATCTGAAAATTAATGGCACGACAGAGAAAACCATCACGGAATATAGTAAATTCCTGAAGGGAATCAATAGGATTAAATCGCTCGAAAAGTGGGATAAAACCGATGTAAATAGGTACATTATGGAAAAGCATAACGAATGTTTAACAGGAACAGTTGTAATTTGCAAAACCAAGATAAAACACTTCTTTACATGGGCAGGCAAATCTGAAATCGTAAGCCATCTTAATACTTAAATACCTGCGAATAACCTTTGCAGGTCAGATAATTCTGACGATTGAAGCTATAAATCACGATTTCGGCTTTGAAAATAGCACCACCCTGTATTCTGAGGGTGCACGGTCCATCTTCCTGAATAAAATGTAATCCAAGGTAATGTCTGATGGTTTGAACCAGTACCATGACATCTTTGCGCTGTCAAGCCTATCATAATCTGAGTGCAGGTTTTGTTTCGCTATAATAGCATCGGAGTCATTTCCATCTCCATCATGAACTATTATCAAAGGGGCATCAAGCGTTGAATCGACATTTACCCTCCATTGGACTCTGTCAAAATGCCGTAAATACCAGAGGAACTGTGTCTCAAGCTCACCATCGGTGATCTGAATATCAGTAGAATTGCCCTGGTATTGTAACGAGACTTCATTTATTTTCTCAAGTAACAGTGAAAATTTCTGGGGTGGCTGAGAAGCCTGGATAAGAGGTTCAGCCGGATCTGTATAGCGATAAAAGTTCAATCCCACACTTGAATATATAAAAAAAGATGCTGCTATTATGATTAGACTTGTCCTGATAATTCCATTATGGGACTTGAAATTCATTCCCGAAAGAATTTCACATAAATAAACAGCCGCAATTATCAAAAGTGGAAGTAGTGGATTAAGGACAAGCCATGGGACTTTTTCCTGGATATATGAATATACAACGAAATTAGTAAGAGCCCAATAAACAAGGAAACTGAGAAACAAATTACTTGATCGTAGAACCGTTATGATCGCATAAATCAATAAAGGCAAGTAGATTATAATTGAATCGGGAATATATGTGATCGGTAAGAACCTGCCTGTATCCGGATAAATAGATTTCAAATAATACATTATATCCATTATTATCCAATAACTTAGAATCGCGATCAGGATCCTCTCATTCTTTTTTTGAATGCCACCGTAATGAGCAATTCCCAGAATACCTAAAATAAATATTGGAAGTTCATATAAGGCCATTATCGGCAGATAGAAAAAGAACGGTCCTGCCATTCGCTCTATCTTGTGCATTTCGTACCAGTGGGATATCGCTTTCATGAACGCATCTGTCATACCATGAAGATCAAGGAAATTTCCGGTATAATACATTGAAAAAAAGATCGCAAAAACAAAAATGAACAATATAACTTCGGTAAATACAACAATAACAGCGTTATCAAGAGACTTTATTTTTCCAATTAATCCTATATAGCATTTTTCCTTTATGAATAAAAGAAACAGGAAAAAGCCTATCAATGCCATTGCGACATAGGCGTTCTCTTTTAGCGCTGCAAGAGATGCAAGCGCGAGAGCAGAAATGATAAGATAGACGACTTTGCGGACAGGATAACCGCCATTAATTAACAATATAAAGCATAATGCCAACAATGCAATTGAAACATAAGTCAATCCTCTGAATGTTAATAATAATGAAAGTTTAAGAAAAACTGCGGGGATAACCCATGAAGCTGCGATTAATATAATGAGGAAGATCACCGTTAATAAATAGTGTCTTTTTTGGGTAATTCTCTCATTTGAATAATCCCCGGCAAATTTTATGGCGCATACAAATAATAACAGGGAAAAAAATGATATGAAAATATCCTCCCTGTAGAAACGGGAATAATATAAGAACGATGGCGAGAGAGCAAGGAAAAAAGCCGCAATGAGTATTCCTTTCTTGCCGAGATATTTTTGAAGGGGTAGCAAAAAGAATAACATGGCAGAACCAAGTATCGCGGGTAGAAGACGTGCAGAGTAAATGGAGTCCCCAAATCTTTTAAATATTTCCGTGGTCGCATAATACATAAAAGGCCCATGGAAAGCAGGGTCGTAATTATAGATATGATCATTGAATAACTTATACGTAAAATAGCCTACAGCAGCCTCATCATGATGGAAGACCCTTTCATCAAGCCTGTAGAATCTTAACAAAAATGCAATGGCTACAAGAAGAAAAAAACCAGTGTAAAAAGCAAAGTTTTTTTTATTCATCCAGTTCAAGATAGTCTAAACTTATTCATAGCATTTATGGTTCTGAAAAGACATTCTCATGGCATGCCAAAAATCAAGGTGAGGCTGTTCGCGAATTTCAGGGAATTCACAAAAACCGGTGAACTTGAGATCGAAGGAAATACGGTAAAAGATGTACTTGAAAGAATTTGCAGTAAATATCCTGAGCTTGAAAATATTTTGTTCAAAGATGGGAATTTACAGCCTTATGTCAATATTTTCTTAAATGGGGAAAATATTAATGAATCAGGCGGACTGGACAGCTCTCTTGAACAAGGTGATGAGATCGCTATTTTTCCTCCTGTATCAGGTGGCTGATGTTCAGGAAAAGGATTAATGCAGATGAGGCAAGGGAATTATTTCTGAATTCATTTCCTCCTATTCCGGAAATAGAGGTTTTGCCCATAGAAGCCTGCGATGGAAGGATAATTGCAGAAAATATCATTGCCAGCATTGATGTGCCTCATTACAGGCGGGCAGCCATGGATGGTTTTGCCGTTATCGCTTCGGAAACACTAGGAGCTGGCCCAGGTTCGCCTGTTATGCTAAGATTGGCGAATACAATAGAAAAAGGGACGTGCGTAAGGGTTCACACCGGCTCGCCCATGCCGGAAGGCGCAGATGCAGTCGTTATGATGGAAGATACGGAACTTTTGGACGACAGGGTGCAGATTTTAGCCCAGATACATCCTTTCAAGAACGTCGGGGCAATCGGTGAAGATGTCCGGAAAGGTGAACTTATTCAAGAGCGGGGGCACAAACTTCGCCCTTGTGATATTGCTGTCCTTGCGTCCCTTGGTATTAGAAGTTTGAAGGTTTTCAGAAGGCCTTTAGTTGTAATAATTCCTACAGGAGAGGAGCTTGTACAGAGGGATAAAAAGTACTTAAAGCCAGGGGAAGTGTATGAAACAAATGGCTTGATGGCTTCGATGTATGTAAAAAAATGGGGCTGTGACGTACGTTTGCTAAAGATCGTGACTGATTCTCCTGATCTAATAAAAGAAGCGATTTTATCAAATCTTGATGCTGATATGGTCATAACAAGCGGCGGGACTTCTGTTGGGAAACGCGATTATGTCCCTGCCGTTGTGGATTCTATAGGAAAACTGCTCGTGCATGGTGTCGGGATAAGTCCTGGCAAACCCACGGCGCTTGGAATTATAGAAGGAAAACCTGTTGTATGTATGCCTGGATATCCTGTTGCAGGTATCGTTGCGCTGTTTTATTTTGCAAGATCAGCTATCAGGAAGCTTGGGAATATCCCGGATGAGCAAGATAGGATCGTTCGCGCCGAACTTAGCGAAAAGATCACAGGAAGAACAGGCTATAAAACATTTGCCCGTGTCAAATTGGATAATGGTAAAGCCATTCCTCTATCAACTTCAGGCGCGGGGATATTAAGTTCCGTGTCAAAGGCTGACGGTTTCGTGATACTGCCTGAAAATGTTGAAGGTTTTAATGCTGGTGAAGAAGTTGATATAGTATTGATTGAATGAATTTATATCGTATAATGTTATTCGTATAACTATGACAGAAGGAAAAGCAGTGCTTTATCCTCATCGTGGAAGCCCGGCATCTGTAAGGAGTTTGCATGATATCATCAAGCACGAAGGTACGATTGATGAAGGCATAGAAGAAGGATATGCAGCCATGGGAGCAGAATGAGATATACGCTTCATGAAGGGGAAAAAACTTACAGAGCATAAAATATCGAAAATATTGTTACCGATGACAACCATTTCGATAATGTTGAGAGATTAAAGAGATTAGATATCATGGAATTCAAGTTTGAGTGAAATTTTGAAGGTTTTAATGCTGGTGAAGAAGTTGAAATCGTCCAGATATAAATTGTTAAATACGATGTTATACCTAAAGATAGATGGAGACTAAACTAAATGGCAGTATTAAACTTTAAGGGGAAAACATTTGTTCAAAATCATCATCTTGCAGTAAAGTATCATCAGCTTTTACCCCAGAAAGATAAAAGCCAGACAGATAAAGTCAGCCTGAATGATAATCTTATAATCCACGGGGACAACCTCAAAGCTTTGAAAGCTCTCCTACCATCATATGCAGGTAAAATAAAGTGCATTTACATTGATCCTCCTTATAACACAGGAAATGAAAATTGGGTTTACAACGATAATGTCAATAGCCCGATGATGCAGGATTGGCTGGGGAAGGTTGTAGATAAAGAAGATTTTACAAGGCATGATAAATGGCTCTGCATGATGATGCCGAGATTGAAGCTTTTGCGGGAATTGTTAAGAGACGATGGAGTTATTTTTGTCAGTATTGATGACAATGAACAACATCGATTAAGATTTTTAATGGATGAGGTATTCGGAGAAGAAAATTTTATTGCCAATATTATCTGGCAAAAAAAATTTTCACCTCAAAATGACGCTAAATTCTTTTCGGATAATCACGATTTTATAGTTGTTTATGCCAAGAAGAAAAATGGTGGAGAAGAAATAGGTGGCTGGGTACGTAAATTATTGCCTAGAACTGAACAAATGGAAGAGAGATATTCTAATCCCGATAACGATCATCGAGGGCCGTGGAGTTCCGGAGATTTATCAGTCAAAACATATTCTAAAGCGTATGATTATCCAATTACAACACCGTCAGGCAAAATAATAAATCCTACCAAAGGACGATGCTGGTACACTTCAAAAGAAAATCTGCAAAAGTTAATTGAAGATAATAGAGTTTGGTTTGGAGAAAAAGGAGATAATGTTCCACGCATAAAACGATTTCTTTCTGAAGTACAATCTGGATTAGTACCTGTTACAATATGGTTACATCAAGATGTTGGGCATAATCAACAAGCACGACAGGAATTAAAAGAGATATTTTTGGATGTTGACTTTCCATTTGAAACGCCAAAACCAGTAGCATTACTTAAAAGAATATTACAACTTTCAACAAGTAAAGATTCCATCATCCTTGATTCTTTCGCAGGCTCCGGCACAACAGCTCATGCTGTTTTAGAATTAAATAAAGAAGATAGTGGCAATCGCAAATTTATCTTGGTAGAGTGTGAAGACTACGCAGATAAAATAACAGCAGAAAGAGTAAGAAGGGTAATAAAAGGTGTCCCGAATGCAAAAGACGAAACTTTAAAGAAAGGATTAGGCGGCACATTCAGTTATTTTGAACTTGGCGATCCTATTGAGATGGAAAGTATTCTGGAAGGAAAGAATCTTCCAGATTATCTTGAACTTGCCCGCTATGTCTTTTATACGGCTACAGGTGAAGAATTTGACTCCGAGAAAGTTGATGAAAAACGCAATTTTATTGGTGAATCTAAAGAGTATGAAGTATATTTATTCTACAAGCCTGATATTGAATATTTAAGAACGACGGCGCTTACTCTTGATAAAGCAAAAAATTTAGGTGAGTATAAAGATAAAAAACGGTTAGTTTTTGCGCCAAGCAAGTATTTAGACCATGATTATCTTCTGAAATACCGCATAGACTATTGCCAGTTGCCTTTTGAGATATATAAACTGAAGAGTTAGGTATGGAACTTAAAGAATATCAGAAAAAGACATTGGAAACAATAAAACTTTATCTTGATTCCCTGGCTGATTTTAAAGCAAAGAATGATAAGGCTGTTGAAATAGACCCTGAACTCTCTATCGATTTTCCATTAAAAGCATGGGAAAAAGTTATTGGGAGAACATATTATTCTAAGAAAAATGGCCTGGGTGAAGAACTACCGGATTTTTACATTAAGATTCCCACAGGAGGCGGTAAAACGGTACTTGCCTGCCATACTATAGACCTGATCAATAAAATATATCTTAAAAAACAAACCGGAATTGTTTTATGGATTGTTCCAACAACACAGATTTATAGACAAACACTTGACAATTTAAGAAATCGTGAGCATCCATATCGTCAGGTGTTAGATATTTCAAGCGGCGGCAGAACACAAATTCTGGAAAAAATGGATAAATTCAGCGCTTTAGATATAAAAGAAAATCTTGTTGTAATGCTTTTGATGCTACCGTCTGCAAGTAGACAGAATAAAGAAGTACTAAAGATATTCAAAGACAGCGGGAGTTTTGCGGACTTTTTTCCACAGGAAGATGATAGGGAAGGACATGAGAAACTCATTAAACAATTTCCCAATTTACATTATTTTGGCGATGAAATTGGATTTTTCGGGAAAATTGCAAAAACATCCCTTGGGAATACACTGAGGATTTTAGAACCCATAATTATTATTGATGAAGGGCACAAAGCATATAGCGAAATTGCACAAAAAACAATCCGGGATTTTAATCCTTCCATAGTTGTTGAATTATCAGCCACACCGCCTCATAACAGCAATAATTTAGTTAATATCAGCGGACAGGAACTTAACTTGGAGGACATGATAAAACTTGATTTGCATATTACTAATAAAGCAGAACCAGACTGGCAAAATACAATGCTTGCAAGTGTAGAAAAAAGAAACTTTCTGGAACAAAAAGCCAAAGAATATGAAGCTAATACAGGTGAATTTATCCGCCCTATATGTCTCATACAGGTCGAACGAACAGGTAATGACCAAAAAGGTACAAAATATATTCATGCTGAGGAGGTTAAAGATTATTTAATCAAACAATGCGGTATCCCAATTGAGCAGATAGCAATAAAAAGTAGCGAAAAAGATGATATTGAAGGAATAGAGCTATTAGCTAAAGATTGTCATGTTCGTTATATAATCACCAAACACGCATTACAAGAGGGTTGGGACTGCGCATTTGCATATATTCTCACAATTTTGACTAATCCGGGTTCAGAGCTTAGTATCACTCAATTGGTTGGACGGATTTTAAGGCAGCCAAAAGCAAGAAAAACTAAGGTTAAGGAGCTTGACGAGAGTTACGTTTTCTGTTTCAGACCGCGAGCAACAGAAATCTTAGAAAATATAAGGAAAGGATTTGAAGGGGAAGGACTTGGGGATTTAGCTGGCAAAGTTGTAGTTGAAGAAGGCGAATCCGAAATTGTGGATGCTACAAAAGAAAGAATTGTAGGTTATAGAGACAAATTTAAAAAGTTTGAAGGGAAAATATATCTCCCCAAATTCGTAATTCAGGAAAATGGAGGTTGGCGGGATATCAATTATGAAATGGATATACTAAGTAGAATCAATTGGAGTATGGTTAATTTTGATGGATTGATGAACATTTCACTTTCTGAGATAAAGGCTAAAGAAGAAAATGTTACAATAGGAATCAGTGAAGATACAAAGAAATTAATTGAAACAAAAGAAATAATTTTTGGCGAAGGTGGATTGGAAATCGACAATGTTTTTATAACACGACAGATTTTAGATATTGTCCCAAATCCATGGGAAGCATTTGAAATTGCTAAAAATACCATAGATATATTCCTAAAAAAGTATGATGAACATATATTAGCCAATAATCTTGTTTTTATTATTGATGAATTAAGAAAGCTTCTTGAAAAGGAACGAGATAAACTGGCAGAGTCTATTTTCAGAGAACAAATATCTAAAAAAACCATGTTCTTTTTCTTGCTTCACGGTAAAGGAGGATATGAATTACCAAGCAGAATCAAAGTTAAAAAAAATTCAAAACCTCTTATTAGAAATGATTACACCTCTTTACAAAGAAGTTTATTTGATTTTGTAGAGGACGAAAAATTTAATAATACTGAGAAAGCAGTGGCGCTTTATCTCGATGAGCAGGAAAAACTTCTATGGTGGTATAGAAACATGTCGAGACAAGATTACTATTTGCAAGGGTGGAAGAAAAATAGAGTTTATCCAGATTTTATTTTCTCCGAAATTGATAGTAATGTGCAGGATGATTATAGTAAAGTATTCGTTGTTGAAACAAAGGGATTACATCTAAAAAACGAGGATACTGATTACAAAAAGAATATCTTTGATTTTTGCAATAAGCTGGGGATACAAAAAAATTGGACTGAGTTGAACATAGAATTTGATCAAAATATAGAATTTCAAGTGATTTTTGAAGATGAGTGGAAAGCAAAAATAAATGGAATATTTGGAGTATGAACCATAATAATAAATTTTTAAAGAACACTAATCTTTACCAAAACGGATCTATGAGGAGGGGTCATGAAACTCTATGAATATGCTGCCAAGGAAATCTTCTTAAAATATGACATCCCCATCCCAAAGGGCAGCCTTGTTTCAGATGTTAATAGCGCCGTTGATACAGTAAAACGGATGGGAGATGTTGTCCTGAAAGCACAGGTGCTGACAGGCGGGCGTGGAAAAGCCGGGGGCATTGCAAGGGCAAAAGATGCAAATGAGGCAACATCCAATGCACAGCGTATTCTCGGAATGGAAATAAAAGGATTTCCTGTGAAAAAACTGCTTGTGGAGGAATACAGGCAACCTTTAAAAGAGATGTATCTTGGAATAACCATCGACAGGCAGGCAAAATGTCCTGTAATAATGGTAAGTCCCAGCGGCGGCATTGATATTGAAGAGGTAGCTAGGAATTCCCCTGATAAGATAATCAAGATGAACGTTCATCCTCTTTCAGGTTTACATGATTACCAGGCAAGGACACTTGCAAATTCGCTTGACAGGGCAAAAAGTCGCGAAATCATCGATATTATAAAAAAGCTGTATCGCATTTTCATTGATAATGATTGCCAGCTTGCCGAAATAAATCCACTGGCAGAGACCGAAAAAGGGATCATCGCCCTTGATGCGAAAATGATCATTGACGATAACGCCCTTTTCAGGCATGATTTTAAAGGAGAGGAAACAAACTCTCTTGAGGAAGTCGCACAGAAAAACGGAATGAGTTATGTGGGGCTTGATGGCGATATCGGATGCATAGTGAATGGCGCAGGACTTGCGATGGCGACACTTGACATGGTAACACAATACGGAGGAAAACCTGCGAATTTCATGGACGTCAGGGCGGGAGCTAATGCGGAACAGGTAAAAGCAGCCCTGAGTATAGTTTCATCTAACAGGAATGTAAAAGCAATAATCATCAACATTTTCGGGGGATTGACTAAATGCGATGAAGCAGCCCGCGGGATAATAGAAATATTTCCCCTTATCAGGAAACCGATTATTGTCAGGCTTTCGGGGACAAATGAAAAAGAAGGAAGAGCCATGCTTGGAAAATACGGGATACATATGGCAGCATCAACAGAAGAAGCAGCTAAAGGAGTTGTAGAGCTTGGGAATCCTGATAAATAAGGATACAAAAGTCATAGTGCAGGGAATCTCAGGAAAAGAAGGGTCACTACAGGCTAAATGGATGATAGAGTTTGGAACAAAAATCGTTGGAGGGGTTACTCCTGGCAAAGGCGGTATTGAAGTCCAGAAAGTGCCTGTATTTGATTCTGTTAGGGAAGCAGTCGATGTGAATAAACCTGATGCTTCCGTAATTTTCGTCCCGCCGCAATTTGCAGCAGATGCCATTTTTGAAGCTGCCGATAACGGGATCGCATTAATTGTGTGCATCACTGAAGGTATCCCGGTTCACGATATGATGCGGGTATGCTCTTATCTTAAAACAACATCATCAAGGCTCCTGGGACCAAACTGCCCTGGCATTACAGTACCGGGCGCTTCAAAGATAGGGATAATGCCAAATCCAATACACATGTCCGGCAATATCGGGGTCGTATCAAGAAGCGGGACGCTGACCTATGAAATTGTTGACCTGCTTTCAAGAAATGGCATCGGGCAGTCCGCATCTGTTGGTATTGGCGGCGACCCCGTCAACGGGACGTCATTTGTTGATGTACTGCAATTGTTTGAAAATGACCCTGAAACACATGCTGTCGTAATGGTTGGTGAAATAGGAGGGACTGCGGAAGAAGAATCCATTGATTTTATTAAAGGGATGAGTAAACCGGTCATTACTTATATCGTTGGTGTTTCTGCCCCGCCCGGAAAAACCATGGGTCATGCAGGTGCTATCATATCGATGGGCGTGGGGACAGCAGCAGAAAAAATAAAGGCGTTTGAGGATGCGGGAATTATTGTGGCGAGGAGTCCTTCGGATATTGTGCAGCATATCAAAAAGATGGATTATTCATAAAGATGGACATGAATGTATTTCAGGAATTGATGTCCACCTGCTCTTTTCATTAGCCTTTCACTGTGACAAACCCATCGCTTTAGCTCATATCAAGCAGTGTTACACAATCAAAAGTTTTATATAACCTAATTGCAGATACTAATCGTGAGGATAAAATAATATGGTTGAAAAATTTACAGGTAAAGAAAAAAAAGGAGAGCATGAAGCAGCGATTCTAAATAAAGAAGAGACAGTTATATTCTCTTACAAGGGCTCAGAACCTCCTATAGAACCACCCATCACGAAAAAAGGAAAAAAATAAAAACTTAAGTTCCATAATATTATGGGATTAGCTGATATTCCTACAAGCTTTGGTTCTTCTTTTTTCATAAGAACTTTTTTTCCAGCATCGATAGCTGCTGCACTTTATTCATTTGCTTTTTATGATATTCTAAGGAATTCTTTTTGGTTTATGCTTAGTTTTGAAAATAAAATTTTAGTTTTGATCATGTTTTCATTGCTCATTGGTATATTATTGAATATTTGTGATATTTATATATATCAGCTATATGAAGGGATTTGGGGATGGCCAAATTTCTTGAAAAAATATTTTCATTCAAGACTTGTAAGAAAATTTATAGAATATGATACTGAATTGGAAAGAAAAACTGAAGAAAAAGATAAGATTAAAACAAATATTGAAAATTTAAATAATATTGAAAATTTAAATAATATTGAAAAAGAAAAAGCCGAAGAAAAATTGTGGCTATTGGATATAGAAATCTCAAAATTGTCTGCTGAACTAAGAAAATTCCCATTTAATCCTGATTATAACAGATTTTGTCGAAGATATCCTGAAAAACCCACAGAGTTTGGTAATGTTATGGAGGAATATGAATTATATTCAGAAAAACAATATGGAATGCATATGATAGTTTTTTGGCAACATCTGTGGCTTATTTTACCCAAAGAATTAAGAGACGATTTAGACTTACGCAGCGCAAAAGCCGATTTCAGTGTATATATGTCGCTTTTATTACTCTTATTTTTACCGATTGGAGCAATTGGGTTCTGGTTTCAAAATAATACTTGGTATCAAGTATTTTCTTGGAATCTGCCGATTTATTCCATAGTTTCTAGTGTATTTTCCATTCTCGGCTGCCATATATTTTATAAAATATCAATTTCAGAGCATAAGGCTTATGGTCGATATATCAAAGCCGTGTTTGATCTTTACAGATTTGATGTGGCATCTAAATTAAATATTGGAATAAGTAAATCTCCTGAGCTTGAAAAAAAGGAATGGAAAAAGCTAAGGAATTATTTCTTAGATTATCGTATGCCGGAAGAATAAGTCAATTCATTCAGGTTGAAATTTCTAAAGGGGTGAAAAAACATCGCTCTAAAATGGAGATTTCCATTAATTCCATTTCCAAACATTTAATCGCCATAAGGCATCCTCTCCACAACCGGCTTTGAGAGCATTGCAGAGGGGCATGATCGGGCTAACCAGCGTCGAGGTAAAAAGGAGTCTCCTCAGCCTATTATCCCAGTTTCAAATCTTTCTCGGATCCTTTATCTCACCATAAAGAGCGCTTGCAGCCGCGGTCGCAGGAGACGAGAGATACACGAACGCATCCGGGCTTCCCTGCCTGCCCTTGAAATTGCGGTTCGATGTGGAGAGCCCGACTTCGCCTTTACCCAGAAGACCAAACGATCCGCCCATGCACGGTCCGCAGCAGGGCGACTCAACGATAGCTCCTGCTTCCATAAATTGCTCAACATAGCCTGCGCGCAGGACTTTCATATATTCTGTATGCGAGGCTGGGATGATGAGAAGGCGCACTCCTTTTGCCACTTTTTCACCTTTCATCATTTTCGCTACGATCTCAATATCCTCAAAACGCCCGTTGGTGCATGAGCCTACGAAAACCTGGTCGATCTTTATACCTTCGACCTCTTCTACAGATTTCACATTATCCACATTATGCGGGCATGCCACCTGGGGTGAAAGGTCGCTGACATCATATTGTCTTATTTCTGCAAATGTCGCATCCTCATCGCTCTTCCACTTCGGGTCAAGCTTGAAACCGGGTATCCTTTCCCTGAGATACTTTTCAGTTGTCTTATCAGCTTCTACAATACCCGCTTTCCCGCCCATTTCGATCGCCATATTGGACATTGTCATCCTTTGCGGAATATCCATATTCCTCACAGTTGAACCACAAAAGTCCGCGGCCATATAGCGCGCTCCTTCGACGCCAACATCGCCTATGAGATGGAGAATTACATCTTTGGAATGAACAAATTTTGGAAGTTTACCTTCGATCTCGAATCGCAGTGTCTGTGGCACACGGAACCAGAGTTTTCCGGTAGCAAAAACAAATCCCATATCAGTGCTTCCGATGCCCGTGGAAAACGCGCCAAGCGCGCCATAAGCGCATGTATGCGAATCAGAGCCAACTATCAGGTCGCCTGGCCTCACATGTCCTTTTTCCGGCATCACCTGGTGGCATACACCTTCAAAAACATCATAATTCAGAATTCCCTGCTCCTTTGCGAAACCGCGCAGGAATATATGGTTAGCTGCGGCGTTTAGCGAATCGGCTGGAACCTGGTGGTCAAAAAGAATAACGATCTTACTTGGGTCCCACACTTTCTGATTATTCTTTCCTTTTACGATTTCCCTGAAAGCTTCAACAGCAAGCGGACCCGTGATATCATGTGTCATGGCGCAATCAATATTTGCGAGAACAAAATCTCCCGCTTTAACTTTTTTGTCACATGCTTTACTGAAAATCTTTTCTGAGATCGTTTGTGCCATGAAGCCTTATTGATAGCGTGGAATAATTAAATCTTTTGGAGATTGTTGGGAAAATCACAAAATCTTTGAAGTTTCCTAAAAAGATTCCCTTCTATCAAGAATATAATTAATTATGCAAATGCACGCAGAAGCAAGATAGGCTTTTTCACCGATCGAAACTTTCTTGCCATACCTGAGCACGAACTCCTCATCTTTCTTGGGCAGCCCGACCTGGTCTCCCAATACGAAAACAGGGTCGGTACCAAGATCAATGGTGTTAATGCTCTCCCCTGATTCTTCAAGCACAAAGATGTTTTTCTTCTCTTTTATCAAATTCTGAAGGCTGTTTTTTCGCACGGATATCCCGGGATGTTCTCTTCCTGAAAGGACATTTCGAAGTATTCCTTCCCATGTATTTTCATCTGTGCGCACATCCCTGAGTTTTTCCCCCTCAACTATAAGTTCAAGCGGAGGGTTTGGCGGTCCACCCAGCAGCGCATGAAAAACCACATCTCTTCGCATGGCATGAGAACGAAATAGCGACATCAATATGGACTGGTAAACCACATCCAGCCTTCCGGCTTCCCTCAGGTTGTGGAATCGTGAGTCGGTCCTTCCCGTTCTTGAAAATAATATGAATTCGCGCATCAGATCTCTTCTTCCGGGATAATCGTCGTCAGTTTGACATGCTTTACACCGCGAAGGGTCATTATCTTTTCAGTGACAGCTTTTACATCCCGTCCTTCCCCGCGCACCATCAGGACTTCCAGGCACATATCATGATTTATATGCATATGTATCGAGGAACGGATCATTCCAGAGAACTCATGCTCTATTTCCATTAATGAATTGACAAGACCACGCTGGTTATGATCGTACACAAGAGAGATCGTCCCCACCCTTTCCCCTTCTACTTCACTCATCCAGGCATAATAGCGTATATAACCTCTTATCGCATCCCTTATACCCTCTGATCTTGAAGAATAGCCCCGCTTCGTGATTATTTCATCAAATCTCTCAAGCAGGTTCTCCGGAAGAGAAACACCGATACGTGCTAAATCCTGTTCCATATGCTTTATTCAAATATAATTTAAGATGGATATATCTTTTCATTGCTGATATTGAAATAAGCTTATTATTTAGAGAACCCAATCTATAATATGATAAAGAGACGGGAGTTCCTTGAAAAGGCGGCTGCAATGTTCACCCTTATTTTTTCAGGCTGCATTGATAAAGGGGACAAAGCAAGCCTTATTGGGGAGAGAAATATCCCTAACAGGGAGGCAAAACCATTGACCATCAAATCAAAAGTTTATGTGATCAAAACCAATTCCCGCGAGAGTAGGATACAAGAATTGCTAAAATATTTCGATTTTGGTAACCTTTCAGGTAAAAGAGTCGCATTAAAAGCCAATTATAATAGCAATGACCCTTTCCCGGCATCTACTCATATCGACACTCTTGGCGCATTGGTCGATGCACTCAATGAAAAAGGAGCAAATCTTGTGCTTGCGGAACGAAGCGGCATGAGGGATACGAAAAAAACACTTGTTGAAACTGGCGTTTGGGAACTTGCCAAAAAGAAGGGGATGGAAGTTGTCATACTCGATGAGCTCAAGAGCAGCGAATGGCTCAGGATAAAACCGGAAGGATCGCATTGGAAGGATGGTTTTCTATTTCCCAGGCTCTTTGATGATGCCGATCTCATTGTGCAGACATGCTGCCTCAAGACCCACAGGTTTGGAGGGCATTTCACGATGTCCCTGAAAAATAGTGTGGGAATGGTTGCAAAATACGATCCTGAAGACGGTTATAATTATATGTCCGAGCTTCATTCGTCAAGATACCAGAGGCAGATGATCGCCCAAATTAATGCCGCATATGAACCCGGGTTTATCATAATGGACGGGATAAAGGGATTCTCAAAAGGGGGCTCTGATACGGGAACATTGATAGAACCAGGCATCATAATGGCAAGCAAAGACAGGGTGGCGCTTGATGCAGCAGGAGTAGCTGTTCTTCGGATATATGGAACTACGCCTGAGGTAGCCAGCGGGAGGATTTTTGCCCAGGAACAAATAGCTATGGCGGTGGAACTGGGTCTTGGAGCAGCTTCGCCTGATGAGATGGAAATAGTTCCGGTCAATATTGAAGCAGAAGATATTTGTTCACAGATAATATATGAATTGAAAAAATGAGACTGAAAAGGTTTACTCTGACCCGATCGTAACCTCTATCATTTTATCGCCTTGTGTAATTTTCTCAGCTACATCCTGCCCTTCAGTGACCTGTCCAAATACTGCATATTGCCCATCCAGGAACTTTGCATCTTCAAGGCAGATATAGAATTGTGAACTTGCACTATTGGGATCCTGCGAACGCGCCATGCCAACAGCACCTTTTTTATGTGTTAATGTTGCATTTATTTCAAGAGGGATAGTTTTTCCCGATCCTCCAGTACCATCACCTTTGGGATCACCGCCCTGTATCACGAATCCGGGTACAACCCTGTGGAACGTAAGCCCATCATAAAATCCTTTCTGCGCCAGGTCGATAAAATTTTTTGTGGTTATGGGTGCTTCCATTTCATACAATTCGAACTTGATAGTACCTTTTTCTGTTATTATGGTAGCTATCCTGTTTTTTTCAGATAATTGGTCTTGTTGGGTTTTTGTCTCATTACCAACAGTTTTACTGCCGATACATCCTGCTATTGAGAACAAGATCACTATAGATAAAACAAAAATATATTTAATTGGATTTTGCTGTTTCATAAAATGAAATCAAAAAAAAGATGCTCCGGTTGAGCCGGAAAAGCATTATTCTTTCTTTTCTTCCTTTTTATCTTCTTGTGCCATCTCCTTGTCCATCTTGTAATCGTCATATCCCATCCAGGCAACGATCAAACCGACAAACAGGAGGAAGAGACCGATAGTGGCTTTTAAAAGAGATACCAATTCTGTATAATATCCAAGACCATAACCCGGAAGATACCATACCAAACCAACAATCAGAATTACAATCCCTATTAACATTTTTATTATATTATTTACCAGAGACATAAATATCACCGACTAACATTTGTTTTATCTAATATTAAAGTTTTTTATGAACTATGGGGGGGTGTCAAAAAGTTTGGTGTTGGAGGCTATCATAAAATATTTGAAAATAAAAAACCGCAGATGAACGCCGATGAACGCGGATTTATGATAGCGTATTTACGATTTATAATATTGTAACACCAAAAGATTTTACATTCACAACTATGGGAAAACTTATTATCCCGCTTATTAATATTAACTTATGAATGGGACAACCTTAAGAGTGAATATAAAAGGTGTATATCTCATTGAGAAAGCGCCGGGTCCGGTGCCGATAGTTCTCCTTGAGGATGATATGAAAAGGATAATGCCTATATATATCGGATTATCCGAAGCTATATCCATAAATTCAGCGCTGAACCATGAGATCCCGCCCCGTCCTATGACGCATGATCTTTTTGTTACACTCGTTGAGCGCCTGGGTTCAAAAATTGAAAGTATATTGATAGATGAATTAAACGAGGGTATTTATTATGCCAGGATCTCTGTGTCCCTGGATGGAAAAAGTTTTGATATCGATGCAAGACCCAGCGACAGCATAGCAATTGCTCTTCGATGCGCTGCCCCTATACAGATCAGGGAAAGTGTACTTTCTGAAGCAGTAATAACAAAAGACGAACTTGCGAATGTCCTGCCACTTGACAACTATCTCGCTTCATAATACTTTCACCCCGCTATAGTAAAGCAAATACATTCATAGATCAATGTTGAATTATGGGTCTTGAGACTAAAGGTATATATACTGTACATGAATTCACACTTGCAGTAAAATGCACCCTGACAACGGGTCAATTCAACGATGTATGGATACGGGGAGAAATATCAAATTTTACTAACCATTCCTCAGGCCACCGATATTTTACTATTAAAGATAAAAATAGCCAGCTCTCATGTATTATGTTCAAATGGCATGGCAGGAACCTCAGGTTCGAACCTGAACATGGCATGAAGGTACTTGTTTTAGGGGACATCGACGTATATGAGCAAAGAGGGGTTTACCAGTTAAAAGTCAGGGATATTCGCCCGGACGGAATAGGTGAACTCTACAAGGCATATGAGCAATTGAAGAATAAGCTTGCTATGGAGGGACTTTTCTCACCTGACCACAAAAAACCGCTTCCCAAATTCCCAACAAAAATAGGCGTGGCTACATCACCCACAGGCGCCGTCCTTCATGATATACTGACCGTTCTGAAAAGGAGATATCCTGTCAACATCCTTTTTATCCCCACCCTCGTCCAGGGTGAAAGCGCAGGGCAAAGCATAGTCAATTCGATCGAAGCGCTGAACAGGACTGATGTTGATGTGATAATCCTGGGAAGGGGCGGCGGCTCGATTGAAGACCTGTGGGCTTTTAATGAAGAAGTTGTGGCGCGGGCAATTTTTAATTCAAGAATCCCGATCATATCCGCAGTTGGGCATGAGACAGATTACACGATTTCTGATTTTGTGGCTGATGTCCGGGCGCCAACACCTTCTGCCGCCGCCGAGATCGCTGTGCCGCAAAAGCAGGAATTAGCAAATCAGATAAGCCGGTTAAGGGACAGGTTGATCGAGAATGAAAAGCGATATTTAAGCGACCGGCAGTCCCACATTTCTGGGTTAGAATCCGGCATTGATCCGCGTTTGTTGCTTGAACAGATTGCGCAGTATATTCAATATATTGATGAACTTGAGCAGAAGCAGACATCATGTTTTGGAAGGTTCCTGGAAGTAAAGCAGGCACTTCTGGATGCACATGCAGGAAAACTTGATGCAGTGAGCCCGTTGGGGACACTTTCAAGAGGTTATAGCATAACATTAAAACTGCCACATAAGACGCCTGTAAGGTGTATTGCTGATATTGAAATATCCGATGAGATATCCATAATCGTAAACGATGGAAAAATAAAATGTGAAGTCAATGAAAAAGAGGAATGCAAATGGAAATGAGTTTTGAGGAATCACTTACAGAGCTTGAAAGTATAGCGGATAAACTTGAGAAAGGGCAGCTTTCCCTTGATGAAAGCCTTATGCTTTTTGAGAATGGGATAAAACTTGTGAGGGAATGCAACAATAAATTAAAGAACGCAAGACAAAATGTTGAGAAATTAATCCAGGAGAATGGGGATATTAAGTGTGAGCCGTTTGATGTGCAGGAATGAACGAGGCTTGTTTTTTATCGAGAGTAAAGCAAGGGTAAATAAAAGAGGTGAGATGAATTATACGTTCACCACCCCCGGAACAATACCATTCAGCCCGTACAGGCTCTGGCGCGCATCCTGGAAATAGAAGCGCTCCTGCAATACTTTTTCTTCTTTTAGCCTGTTCAGGGCATAACGCACTGTCCTGGCTGGAAGATAGGTTTGCTTTGCAATATCTTTCTGTGTTAAAAATCCGCTCGATTCAAGCACCTTAAAAACAAGCTTTGCTGATGGCGGTAAATGATTTATCTTAGTCTGTTCAAATTCTGGGCCATTATTGGCAAAGACGATTCCTTCTTGAATTCATTTTAAAATTCTCCAGCTTAAACTCTGGTTTAACCTTTATAAACCTATTTATTGGAGCAATAATTGTCACATTTGAGCTGGTTCTTCAGAGCTGGCTAATTTAATGAATATCATCTGAAACCACTGGTTCTTTTGTCCTTTCTTTTACTCCGACAGTCTTTGCACCTGATTGGCTCGCTGTATCCTTTCTCTTTAAAGAATTCCTGCTCACCTGCTAAGAATTTGAAATCCTTGTTGCAATCTATGCATTTTATCTTTTTATCTTCCATATTTTTCAAGCTCACTATAACCAGGATTATAAAAGAAATTTTTCCAGGTATTATTCTTTAGATATATTCGAAGAATGACATGCAGGACATTCAATATAATTTACTGGTAATCCTTTAAATTTATTTCCACAATCTCTACATATACATTCGTAAAGTTTTACATCTCTCAAAAGATTTATTTCATATTCGTCTCTGGCACCAGTCATATTTTATACTCATTTATTTGGGATTCTGTCATATAATCAAACCAGTCTTGATAGAAGTAATGCAATATTAAATGTTACTTATACCATTTCATAAAGATGTTAGAGGTTTCCTATATTCAATCAGTATAATGATCGGTCTTGAAAGATTAAATCAACATTCTCAGTTGCCAGCATGAGATTGAAAATGATACTGAAAATACAGAAGATATGTATCCGGGAAATCTGCCAACTACAGGATCTGGGTAGATGAAACCGGAGTGGGATATGAGACGCAGAAGCTTTTTTCTGGAATGTCCTGACGGCAAAAAGAAGAGATTTTTTTCAAGAAATGTAATTGATGTTCCTACAAAATAGTTTAAAAATGATAAATATTCCAACAAATATCATAATTACAGTTGCCATTTCCAATAATTCTACTAAAAATCCTGAAATATTAATACCAATTAGACCCGCTGCTGTATAGGATTCCCTCAAAACAAAAAATATAATTCCAACAGAGATTATTATCGTGGGTTTCTTAAGTCTATCTCCTTTAAGAAACATTATGCTTCGGACAATATCTTGTTTCTTAATCATACACCATATTATATATAATAACATGATTAGAATCAGAGTACTGATTACAGCATTTATTATATCCAGATACAATTCCAATTTCATAATATCCCTATTAAGGGAACCATTCAATGTTTCGTTTTTTACAAAGTGGTATGTGTCCCGTTTTTAGTAGTTAATTGCCATTATCAGGATAAATAGCTTTTTAGGATAATTAATTAATCGTCCGTCTCCTTTTTATCAGGCATTTCCGTTCACTCCCCACAAGGTCTTCCCTCCCTGCCATCCTTAGCCCTTCAACAACAAACCCATAATTATTTTCATCCCTGTACTGCAAAAGCGCCCGCTGTATTCTTTTTTCACGTCCTTTCGCGACATGCACTTTTTCCATTGTAAAGGGATCTATCCCCGTATAATACATGCACGTCGAAGCTGTCATAGGCGTTGGCGTAAAATCCTGGACCTGCTCAGTGTAAAGGTTGTTATCACGAATATATTCTGCAAGTTCGATCATATCCTCCACTGTGCATCCGGGATGTCCCGACATGAAATAAGGGAGAATATATTGTTTCTTTCCAATCTTCTTATTCTCGGCGTCAAATCTCTTCCTGAAATCCTCAAACCCTTCTTTTCCAGGCTTATGCATGATATCAGTCACATGCTTCACTATATGTTCAGGTGCGACCTTGAGGTGTCCGCTCACATGATTTTCACAAAGCTGTGACATGTAATCCGAATTATCCTTAAGCACAAGATCATATCTTATACCTGAACCGATGAATACTTTTTTCACCCCTCTTATTTCCATGAGGCGCCGCAGAAGTTCGACCAGATTCTTATGGTTCACGTCAACACTTGCACAATCCATACATCTTTTATCGGCACATGCGCCCTCCTTCTCCCACCGCTTGCAGCTCATCGAATACATATTTGCAGTAGGCCCTCCCACATCCTGCACAATTCCTTTAAAATCAGGCATCTTCGCCATTCTTTCAACTTCACGAACAACGGATCCAATGCTCCTGCTCTGTATTATTCTTCCCTGGTGATGCGTCAGGGCGCAAAAAGAACATGAAGCAAAGCAGCCCCTGTGGCTCACGATCGAGAATTTGACAGGAGCAAGGGCTGGAACCGGTTTATTATATGATGGATGCTGCATCCTTGTAAAAGGCAGCTCATATATGTGGTCGAGTTCCTCGGTACTCAAAGGCATCGCAGGCTTGTTCTGGATTATGATCGTTTTCGGATGCGCTTGCACGACAGGTCTTCCGCGAATTGGATCTTGCTGCTGGTAATGCTGGAAAAAAGCCCTTGCATAGAGCTCTTTATCCCTTGAAACATCGGAAAAAGCGGGTATTTCAATATAGTTCTCATGCCCGATAGTGCGCCATTTGCTTATTTCCATTTTGATGGATGTTCCCGCGATGTCTGTTATTTCTTTAATATTTTCGCCTTTTGAAAGGCGTGAAGCGAGCTCAACAACCTGCCTTTCCCCCATCCCGAAAATAACCATATCGGCAGGTGCATCCGCAAGTATTGACTGGCGCACCGTATCTGACCAGCAATCATAATGTGCAAACCGCCGAAGGCTTGCTTCGATACCTCCAAGCACGATTGGCGTTTGCGGGAAGATCGAATGGAGCTTATCAGAATAGACTATAGCAGCTCGGTTTGGTCGGAGTCCCGCTACTCCACCCGGTGAATAAACATCATCCCTGCGTATCTTCAGGTTCGCAGTATAATTATTAACCATAGGATCGACATTCCCCGAACTGACTCCGAAGAATAGCCGTGGTTTACCCAGTTTTTTAAAATCTGCATCGGTCTTCCAATCGAGCTGGGATATGATACCAACAGTGAATCCAGCATCCCAGAGGACTCGTCCGATCAATGCTGTCCCGAAAGATGGATGGTCAACGTAGGCGTCGCCTGTAATAAGTATTATGTCAAATTCGGCGATGCCCAATTTCTGGGCTTCGCGAATAGACATGGGGAGGAAATGAGGCTGGGGTTTCATATTGGATTTGGTTTGTTGCGTAATGTTTGAATAGAACACGGATGACACGGATCAGACGGATTTTCACGGATAATTGTGGGGCAGGATTATCGTATCCGTGCGTATCCGCGTCATCTGCGCAATCCGTGTTCTATTTTAGGATCATCTCAAATAGCTCTTACAGATTCAACAATCATGCTTCTTGCATTCTTTCAGCAATTCTTCGAATGTATATTGTTTCGGCATGACCTTAACTTCTACCCCAAATCCAGATAAAGTATCCGCCGTGGGCTTGCCGATAGCAGCCACTGTCTTTTCATTCATGATCCTGATAAGTTCATCCTTTACACCCATCTCATCCGCGATCGACATGAAATTCCTGGCCATCATAGTACTTGTGAATGCGAAAATATCCACATCCCCGGAAAGTGCACGTTTCATAAGCGTGACATGGCGCTCATCCCTGGGGCTGATTATCTGGTATACCTGCGTCTCATAAACCACTGCCCCCTTCTCAAGAAGACCTTTCACAAGTTCAGGCGCCCCGTGGCTGCTCCTTGCGATCTCGATGACCGCACCCTCAATTCCTGTGAGTTGTTCAACCAGACCATCTGAACTGTAGGCTTCTGGCATGATGCTTACATGAATCCCGTTTTTTAAAAGAGCATCCCTGGTCTTTGGGCCTATTGCCACGACCTGCGTTTTATTAAGCCGTTCGATGAATTCATCAGGGTCTTTAAACTTTAGTAATGTAAACTCCACACCATTTGCGCTTGTAAATATCACATAATCCGATTCTCCTTCCTTTATGCGATTTACAAACCCTACAAAATTAGCATCTGTCCTGTCAACCACATCGATCATGGGAGCGGTGATGGACGAAAACCCCATGGAATTTGCCAGGCGGACAGACTCTGCCAGGTAACCGACAGGTCTCATAATGGCTATTACTTTCATATTCATTTTTTATGGGGCAAGCTCGTGATGCAATTTTACGACATCACCTATTACGGTTATTGCCGGCGCTTTTACCTTTCGCTGTTTGCACAGGCTCACGATGTCAGCTAACGTTCCGATCGTTACACGCTGGTCGGGACGTGTGCCCCTTTCGATAACAGCAACAGGAGTATCGACCGATTTTCCATGTTTCATTAATTCTTTTACATTTCTCTCAAGCATGCTAACGCCCATCAGGATAACAAGTGTTCCCTGAAATCTCGCAAGCAATTCCCAATCAAGAGCTGTTTCATCCTTTTCAGGATCTTCATGCCCTGTAATAAATGTGACCATGGATGCATAATCGCGATGTGTAACCGGAATTCCAGCATAGGCCGGAACTGCTATGGCAGAAGTAATACCCGGCACGATCTCGATCTTGATACCTTCAGCAGCAAGTGTCTGGGCTTCTTCCCCTCCGCGTCCGAAAAGATACGGGTCTCCGCCTTTGAGGCGCACCACGATCTTTCCTTCTTTAGCCCTTTTGACAAGCAGTTCATTTATCTGCCACTGGGAAAGCTTATGATTTCCAGCATATTTCCCGACATCTATTTTTTCTGCAGATTCCGGAAGCATTGCAAGTATAGCCTGGCCTGGAAGCTGGTCATAAAGGATAACCTCTGCGCTCTCTATCAGCCTTTTTGCTTTTACTGTCAAAAGCTCCGGGTCACCAGGACCTGAGCCTACAAGATAAACTTTCTCGTTCATTTTAGCCTCTTTTTGCAGCAAACATTTTTACAGCTTCTTCAACAAGTTTGCCGCCGCCTTTGTTGTTCAGCTCATTACCAATTCGCGTTGCTTCCTTTTCATATTCTGCGGGGTTTATAAATTCATCTATTTTTACACAGCGTTTCCCATCAACTGAGAGAACTTCAGTACGGATGTGGATCTTGTTTCCTTCCGTATGAGCAAAAGCCCCGATGGGAACAAGGCAACCGCCGCCAAGTATGCCGATTATTATGCGTTCGATCCTTGTTTCAAGGCGGGTCAGTTCATCATTTAACACCTGCACAGCGATTTCCGCTTCTGAATCTTTTTTCGTAACAATAACCACAGTTCCCTGGTTTGCCGCTGGCACGAACTCATCCGGGCTCATGCGTTCTCCGGGAATATCCCATTTTAACCTTTCAAGTCCTGCTTCTGCCAGGAAAATTGCATCGTATTGCCCTTCTTTAAGTTTTCGAAGACGCGTATCGATATTACCGCGCAATTCTTTTATGACCAGGTCTTCCCTGAACCTGTTTAACTGGGAACGTCTTCGAAGGCTTGTGGTTCCGATAATTGCGCCTTTGGGAAGGTCTTTTAATTTCTTATTTTCACGAGTGAGAAGGAAATCATAAGGTGAGTCACGTTTCATGACGGCAGCTATCGTGAGTTCAGCCGGCCGTTCTGTGGGAACGTCCTTCATGCTGTGAACCGCGATATCGATCTGGCCGGCAAGCATGGAATCATCGATCTCACGTACAAAAACCCCGAAGCCCTGCACTTCATGCAAAGGCCTGTCGGTAAATGTATCACCGCTTGTTTTAATGATTATGATCTCTGTGGGAACGCCATTTTTTGAAAGGAGGTCTTTCACAAGATTTGCCTGGGCAAGAGCAAGTTTGCTGCCTCGTGTTCCTATCCGCAAGGGTTTTCCAGGAGTTCTCATTTCAAGTTCCTTTGGTAAGCATCTATAGTTTTGTCGATATCTTCTTTGGAATGAGCAAGAGACAGGAAGTTTGTTTCAAACTGCGAAGGTGGTAGGAAGATGCCGTCATTTAGCATTTTCTTGAAGAAAATATTGAATTTATCCGTATCACATTTTAGGGCTTCGGTGTAATTATGAGGCATATCCCCGAAGAACACTTTGAACATACTGCCAACACCGCTTATACTGTAGTCAAGTCCGAGATCATCTACGACATCAGATAATGCTTTGCGAAGCGAATCACCGGTTTTATTTACTTTCTCATGAACATTTTCTTTTTTGAGTGTGCTTATCATAGCAAGTCCTGCGGTCATGGAGACCGGGCTGCCGTTAAATGTTCCTGCCTGGTATACTGGTCCTGCAGGTGATATTTTCTCCATTATTTCGCGCTTTCCCCCTATCACGCCAATATGGAAACCGCCCCCCAGGATCTTTCCAAGCGTTGTCATGTCCGGTTTTATGCCGTAAAACTCCTGCGCCCCGCCCATGGCAAGCCGGAATCCTGTGATGACTTCATCGAATATAAGAACCACATCATTTTCTTTTGTGACTGCGCGGACTTCTTCAAGATATCCCTTTTCCGGCAGGATCGGACCGATATTCCCAAGGACAGGCTCCATGATGACCGCTGCCACATCGTCTTTATAAGCTTCTATCGCTTCTGTCATGGCTTCGATATCGTTGTAAGGAACCTGTAGCGTATTCTTCGTGAAATCCTTTGGTACCCCGGCAGAGTCCGGAGTACCCAGTGTTGTCGCGCCTGAACCTGCTTTTACAAGCGCTGCATCATGCGCGCCGTGAAAACCGCCTTCCATCTTTATGAACTTGTTCTTGCCTGTGAACCCCCGCGCAGCACGAAGCGCGCCCATAGTTGCTTCTGTTCCTGTGGAAACGAAACGCACCATGTCGATACTTGCATAAAGTTTGATTATTTCTTTTGCAAGCGACACTTCAAGTTCGGATGGTGTGCCATAAAGCCAGCCATCAGAAAGCTGTTTGATAACAGCTTCTCTTATTACAGGATGGTTATGACCAAGCAGCAGAGGTCCGTAACCCATGACATAATCAATATAAACATTGCCGTCAATATCTGTTATCTTTGAGCCGTTCGCCCTTTTCGTGTAAAATGGATATGGCTTGATAGCGCGAACGGGGCTGCTTACGCCTCCCGGTAGTAATTTCTTTGCTTCATCGAATAATTTTTTTGATTTCTCTGTTCCCATGGTTTACTGGAATTAGGGGTTAAAGTAATATATTTTGTGTTTTTGCAAGGAAGAAAAAAACGTGCCAACATATAATAATGGAACGATTGTGGATAAAGGAATAAGGGTGGGAAAGCACTATCCTTAGACACAGATTTCACGGATTAACACGGATTACGTAAAAATCTGTGTAAATCGGTGTTAATCCGTGTCTAAGAAAAAATATGAAAAAAAAACGTCCGGGCCGGGATTTGAACCCGGGTCGGAGACTCGACAGGCCTCCATGATAGGCCGCTACACTATCCGGACTTTGGGGGATTTCTCTTAAGGGGTTTAATGCATTTAAGCCTTTTG
>JAPZAP010000085.1 GCA_027460585.1 Candidatus Methanoperedens sp.
TCCGTTTTCTTGATAAGGAAATAGTAAATCAATGCTCCAATAAACCCTGTGAAAATTATCACAAAAATCCAGATTAGTTTGGCGTTATCTCCACCGGGTTTGAACTTTCCATCAGGTCTCTTCAGGCAATCTATCAGCATCGAGAGCCATAAAACAATCAGGGCTCCTGCAAGAATTATCAAAATCAGAATTAAAAATTGCCCCAGGTAACCACCTCCATTCCACATAATGAGCTCAATAAACACTATCGCAATTAATCCTATTGCAAGTGGTACAGTGATGGCTACTTTTTTCAGAGTTGACCAATTAGTTTTTGATTTCCATATCCAGATGGTTCCGCTTATAATTCCAATAACTGCTAAAATTAATAACAGGCTTAAAAAGGTGAGCATATTAATCCTCCTGTCTGGCATCTTACCTCAGATTTCCCACCTAATCGTATTGATTCCCCGTTTTTTGGAGAAGTTATGCTTTTAATCATATTTAAAACCTCTTTTTCTTGCTACGTTTTTCGTGTTTACAGTTGTTGTTATCATTTTTTCCGCAAAACTCATTTTATTCCTCCTTTTTATTTTTCGAATTGTTAATATTGTGCAGAATGCACAGGCATTAAAGTAGTTTTTGACTGCCCATTTTCCTTCCAATCGAACTGGATCATTATACTTTACGCCTGTTTTCGGTATGGTTATCTCTCTTGAATATTCTGAATAAAATTCTATTATTTGCTCTTCCTTCGGAGGCAGATCAATTCCTTCCTGAATCGTTTTCCTGACAATTTTATTATGTGCCGTATCTGTGAATATCACGGTGGCAGTTAAATTTCTAGCAGAAATGTCGCCGTAATTCCAGAATGACCCCTTCATCTTTATGATTTCAATCCCGGTATTATTTCCTGCTGCTCCCTGTGAACTGCCAATGCTGAAACCAATATGTACCCCTGCAGTTCTTTGCAGGGGGGCGAACAAAGCCAGTACAATTATTGCACAAACTGCCAGAACTGCCAGTGCAATGAAAGCCAATTTTTTTTTTGATATGTTTTTCATATTGTCATTCCTATTAATACCACATAACCTCTAATAATAAGGCCAGTTTTTTAGGTAATTATTCTGCCGATTTTGTCACAATCAGCTTCTCGGCATCGCTCTGGTTGCCTATGTAATTTGTGTCGCCGGAGTAGTTTGCCCTGAAGTAGTATGTGCCAGTGCCGGCTTCCGGTGAATATGCTGCCGAAGTAGCCATACCGCTGGTAAGAGTAAGATTCTCGATATCATAGGTAGCCCAATCCGCTGCTGGAGTCTTCACCTGGAATGTGACCGTGCCTGTTGCGTTATATCCGCCAAATGCAGTGAGTGAAGCTGTATCATTGACGCTCTCTCCAAGCATGATCGAGGTCTGGTTAAGCTGCGTCGTCACAATCGTCACGGAATAAGACCCGGAATACACAAGCAATGAATAGTTTTTTGATTGCCCGTCTTCCATCCAATTAGATTGGATCGTAATATTTACATCTGTTTTCGGTACGGTCCTCTCTCTTGTATATTCGGAATCAAATGTCATAAGGAGCCCTTTGTCCGGAAGCAGGTCTCCACTTATTGGAATATTTTTACTGACAACTTTATTATGCGCCGCATCAGTAAATATTACTATGCCGGTCAAATTTTTAGCAACAAGATTTCCCTCATTCCAGAATGTTCCGTGCAACTTTATGCTCTCCGTTTCTGTATTATTTTCTGACGCTCCCTCTGAAACAGATGTTTGGGTAACAATAATTACATTTTTACTTTTTTGCAAAGGGGCAAAATATGCAAGTACAAATATTGCACACACCGCCAGAATTGCTACTACAATAATAACCGATTTGTTTCTTTCTATGCTTTTCATATTTATCCACCTGTAATACATACGACCTGTTTTTCTTGGTAATTCCTCTAATAGTTCATCTTCAAGTATTCCGTAACTTCTTTCAATCCCAACTTATTCATACATTATTAAAAGAAATGTCTTGAGGATACTCAAGAAACAATCTCTTTTCCATCTTCGGTGATATTTTCTCCTGCAAGGTATGTAAAATTTCCATTATCGGTTGAGTTTGCAGTATAGTTTGTATCAAGATCTACTGAATCGTTTTCGCCATTGACATTTACATTAGCTTTTGTATTATCCAAACATCCTGATAATAGAAGAATGGATACAATTCCTAATATAATATATAACTTTTTCATTGAATCACCTCCTTCTGTTATTAGTATATCTAACTCATAAAAGACTTTCTTAAACTACGAATGGTTTTGTAGTTATAGCAGTCTACCCTTACTGAATATTGAACTATTGATCTTCGCACAATTCTAAAAAGGAACCTCCATTTCGATCTAATCATCTTTTTTCCTTCCGAATAATTTTCCCAGGAATAATGTAATTATTGCGAGCATAAGGTACAGTGGATTATAATCTATTTCACGGCTCACATCCTGCACCTCTCATATCGCTTACAATCATACCGTCCCTCATGGTTATTATCCGATCGGTCTTTTCGGCAACAGCCATATCGTGAGTCACCACGATGATAGTCTGGCCTTTTTCACTGAGCCCTTTTAAGAGTTCAACTATGACTTCGCGAGTCTTTGTATCAACCGCTCCTGTAGGTTCATCAGCAAGGATAATAGCAGGATTATTGGCCAGTGCCCTTGCGATGGAAACACGTTGCTGCTGCCCCCCGGATAATTCAGATGGTTTATGCTTTACCCTGTCACCAAGCCCTACCCGGGTGAGCAATTCAAACGCTCTTTCTTTTCGCCTGTTTTTGGAAACTCCGGTAAACCGCATCGCAATATCTACGTTTTCCATTGCATTGAGCGTGGACAGCAGGTTGAAATGCTGGAACACGAAACCGATCTTTTCCCGCCGTATGCGGGGAGCTTCACTCTCTTTTGCTCTGGTAATCTCCACATCATCGATAAAAACACTGCCTTCTGTCGGTCTGTCAAGTAGTCCGATCATTGAGAGAAGCGTGGATTTTCCACTCCCTGAAGGTCCCACAATACTCAGGAACTCACCCTTTTTTACGTCAAAACTGACGTCATCAAGAGCATGGACAGGGATCTTGCCCTGCATATATGTCTTCCTGAGGTTCCTGATGCGAAGGACAGGTTCACACTCTCCTACCCGGTTTCCATTGTCACCATTATTACTCATATCTCAGCGCCTCCATTGGACTCATTTTCGTTGCCCGATATGCAGGGTAAGTGCCGCAAACTATTCCAAGAATTGTAGCGAATAATAATCCAATTATAACCAGTCTTGGAGTAATCGCAAAAAGCGCTGAACCCTGGGCTTCGAAGGACTTATTCAGGAAATACGCAATTATACTTCCAGCAGCTATACCGGTAATTCCTCCAATTACTCCCATCAAGGCTGCTTCTCCCATAGTCATAAGAAGAATGGTTTTCCTCTCAGCACCAAGCGCCTTGAGGAGACCAAATTCTTTTGTTCTCTCTGAAACCGACATCAGCATCGTGTTCATAACACTGAGTCCCCCGATGACCGCTGCAAGCACGGCCGCGCTAATGGTGATCAGACTGAAAATGACAAGTTGTCCTTCGATATCTTTCCTTAGCTGTTCTGGTGATGTGCTTTTAACATTATCTATACTCAGCTCTATCCTTTTAGCAAGGTCAGACTGGTCTGCCCCTGTCGCAGGTTTGGCATAAATGAAGGATACTGTGTTCTCCATTTTATAGAACTTCTGAGCACTGTCAAGAGGCATCTGCACTGCCGAATCGAACATGGAACCTGTGTATTCCAGTATGCCCACAACACTGACATTTCTGGTATTGATTATGGATGATGTACGCTGCAACCTTTTACTTTTTAATTCAAGTTCATCTCCAACCTTTAGATTGAATTTCCGGGCAATGCTGCTTCCGATAACGACCTTATAGCCATCACCGGGCATAAGATATCGTCCAGAGGTGAGCTTTGCGTCTTTCAATTGTTTTTCAGGAAGAACACCAAAAACCATATCTGTACTAAATCCTCCACCTCCTCCTTCGGGGTCAAGTGCAGTTACCAATACTCCGAACGCGTCCGAAACCCCGGGCACTCTCTTGACCTGAATGACTTTTGACTCGTCGAGAGTCCCGATCCCGCCAAATGTTCCATCCGGCTCGATCCTGATATTATCTGCCATCAGATCTAACGACTTATCAACAACGAGGTTCATATGCTCCGACATTCCGCCCATGACAACCACAGCAAAGATCCCCAGGGCGATCCCGAATATCGTTAGCCCCGTTCTCATTTTCCTCTGTGTCATGCTCCGGATAATAAGATCGAACATCCTACCCACCTCTCTTTCTCCTGATTACAATTGCTATAACTATTACTATGGCAATTGCTGCAAATCCCGTGTATCCTGTTAATGCCGGAGGGTCATTTGCTGCAGGTGTTTCTGATACAGCGGTATTTTCAGGAATGCGAAGGACTGTTTCATATTTATCAAGTGCGATGTTTTCTTTATTTACTGCCTGGATACTGACATCATACGTTCCTGATCCAAGTTCTTTCCACACAACTCCTGCCGTGTCCTCTTTTCCTGAGACTAAGATCTCTTCGACCTGCTGCCTGTATGTTTTTTTCTCGTTCGTAGCCCTGTTGGTTGCTGATATGTCAATAAATCCATCAAACGGGACCTGTGATTTGCCTCGAAGAGTTACACTTGCTCCATATTCATCAACTTCTACGTCATCCGGCAGAATCTCGACATCATCGCTTGCCGTGAACGCTGCAATGTAGGTATTGATCAGAGGTTCTGCATAAAGCCTGTGCGTAAGTATTTTTGCCCGGACTGTATATTTCCGGTTATTGTCCAGAAGAAAAGGCCAGTCTATTTTCAGCTCTGTATTTGTGGTGAGTGAGACATCTTCTTGTGTCTTTGTATATACTATGTCATTGTTGTCAAGCAATTCTATTTTAATATCGACAGCACTCGGATTAAAAGGCCGAAGAAGTAACTGGACCCCTTTGTTCGAGGGTGAGAAATCCACTATGTGGAAATTGGGCATGGCAACTGTGCCGTATGATACCTGAAATGTTTTATTGTCATGAAGTTTAGTATCATTAAATATGCTCACTTTAGCGGTATAATAATCATTCTGGGGTTTATTCTGCCATATTATTACCTTTGAAACCTGTTCTCCTGCATTTACTTTAAAAGGCACTTCCTGGGATTCTACGACATTTTTCCCATCCAGGAACTCAAAAACAGCTTTTCCCTGATGATCCTGGCTGGCTTTTATCGTGACTTCGCTGCTTGTAAAATCTGAAAAGAAGTCTGTGATCTCAAGAGAGGCACTTGCTGTGCCAGAGAGCATTAATGTGCATACCGATACCAATACTATTCTGGATAATAATTTGTTAATCATTTCAACAAATCCCAATTCTTCACTCATATTGTTCCTTCTGAATTTCGTCATGCTAATCGATCGAGATATTCATCTCAATTATTAGTACAACGTCTTAATACTTAAACTTGACGATTTATAATCAAGTTAGTGCTTATTATAATTATATTAGTAAAAATTGACGATATACTTACTTTATAATTACACATAGTCTAATGATTATAAAAGCATAACTATATGAATTAATACGCACATCTGCTTGAAAATAGAGACAACTAATGTTTCGGATTTACATACTTAGTGCAATAGAAATTGCTTTGTTAATAATATTACGTTGATAAAATTTTATCAACAAAGTAAATTACCACGTAAACAATATATTATAAATATTGCACTGCTTTACTTAATTTGGTACTTTTCCTATGCTGGTTTACATGAATTATGCCATATATTTGGTTCATGGATTACGGGCACACAGATTTTAGATTATCAATTAATCCCACCGTTTTGGAAAGGCGATTTTAGAACAGCATATGTAAACCCACAGTTTGAGAATAACATCCAGGCTGTGGTTTCGGTAATTATGCCATATTTACGGGATATTGTTTTTTTGATAATTGGCTTCTGGTTATTAATAAGAAAAAGAATTAATAACCATTTTCTAAAAGGCCTGATTCTTATATTGTTTATTTTAAGCCCGCTTTTTGATATAATAAATAATTATTCTGGATTTGTTTTTTTATCATTTGGTGATTTCAAAGAATTATCAATAAGATTTGGTGTCTTATATGCTAATGTTATTGGATTAGTATTTACTTTAATAGCAACAGTAATTACATTAAAAATTTTTGTGCTTTACAAAAATCACCCTGATTTATCAATCAAAAAATGAAATGAAGACACGCCAAAAACGCTACTCAAAAGCTTGGGTGTTTTTTATCTGAATTCATTTTTTATCTCCTTAATTCATGTCTATTTTGGCAGACGCGGAAGCGATTACAGATGGATCGAATCCTTTAACGATCAACCATACTGCCAGAGTCAGTTCTTGCAAGCCGATTGGAATGCTCAAAAATATGATTGGTGACCCCGAAAAGGGATCAATCTGGAGGAACATCGTCAAGAAGACTGAAGTCAAATGCAATATGATCGCAACGATGCCCCAGCCAGATAGCCATCGAGGGATAAGTTTTGATTGGTAAAATACATAGTAATACATCAGAGCGCCCAAGCAAAAACCGATTTGCGCCAACACTAAGGACGCCCAAAAACGCACTGCGAGCAGCAAAGAACCTATTATTTGAAAATTTGAAGCAGTAAGAGCATCTGCCTTTACAACTTCCTGGCTTAGTGTCAGTAATAATAGTAGGCCGAGCGCAGCGACAATCTGGAATACGTTCTCAATAATTCGAAAACCGACAGCTCCAAGAGCCAGACCTTCATTGTATTTTCTTAGAATTGGGTACAGCCAAATTGCAATGCCTGCGACTGCAAATGCCATAACTAACTGGAGGAACGCTCCCAACATCACTAGGTTTTTATTCTCGGTTAATTTGATAAGATAATTTGGATCATCCAGTATGGGTTTCATCAAAATAGCGCTGAATGCGCCTGCAAACCCAATAAGGAATAATACCCCAACAATAATCGAAGTTTTTCTGTCTGAATTCATTTTGTTTATCATTTTACTTACCTTAATTAATTAGTAATTCGTTTTCAAGAATTGTATTGTTTCACGAATGCCCTCAGCGTAGGGTTTTGGACTATAACCAAAGCGTTTTTCGAATTTGGTTGAGTCGAAAGAATACTCAAACTCGCTTTGATAAAGCATCTCGTAAGATTCACGGAATTTCCTGGCAAATATGCCGGCTAAGCGCACCATCGGTTTCTTGAGAACGGAGTATTCCGGTGAAACTCCCAATTCCTTTGCAGCAAGCGCGATAAAAGTCTTTCCATCAAGAGCCGGATTTGATGTGGGCAGGTGCCAAACCTGGTTGAAGGCATCCGCCTGAGTGGATAACATCCACAATCCTTTCGCACAATCAGATGTATAAGTGTATGAATGCGGCTTATGAGCGTCAACCAACCATTGGGCTCTTTTCCCCTGTAGCAGCTTATCAAAGACGAGTACATGGGGGATGCTTGTCGATCCAGCATATGGCCCATAAACATCTGCCGCTCTTGCAATGAGGGCCTGCTGAGTACCTTGTCTCATTTCATTCTCAAGCATCGTCGCAACATTAGCGCGGATTTCTCCCTTTTTGGAACATGGCTTGTAAGGAGTTTCCTCAGTCATCTTACCAGTGACTTTTCCGTACATATACACCACATCGAGAAAGATGAGTTTCGCCTGGGCTCGTTTGCAGGCATCAATTGTGTTCTGCATTACTCGAGGCCACATTTCCTGCCAGACTCCAGAATCGTAGGGGAGTCCAGCACACAAATATACGATGTCTGAGCCGCGTACCGCCTCAGCAGTTTCCATCGCAGACAAGAGATCGCCTTTGACGGACTCTGTCCCCTGGATTTCGTGTGTACTGCGTGAAACAAGGCGGATTGTGACATTCTGTTTGATGAGTTCGTGAGCTAATGCATTTCCTGCAAATCCTCCTGCCCCAAGAATTGTATGTAGCATAAATTGCTCCTTTTCATAGTCAAGATGGTTACGTTTCTTGCAATCTTTCTGTTTGTATTTGTTTCTCCTTTTTTATTAAATTTTATTGTTATGTCCCACGGTTATCACTACATTTCCCTTTTTATGTCCTTTTTCCACATATCGGTGAGCTTCGACAATTTGTTCCAAGGGATACGTTCTATCAATGACCGATTTTAGGTTTCCCGCTTCAACCAGCTCTTTGAGGAAAATTAAATCTTCAAGATATATCTTTGGTGTTCCATCATCGACTGATATATATTTCCCGTTCGAGGTTAGCGCTTTTTTGCAATGTAGTTTTGAGCTATATCTTTTTCCAACGGCATCAAAGATAAAATCATAAGATTCCCCGTTGTTCGTAAAATCCTCTTTTGTGTAATCAATTACCTTATCAGCTCCCAGAGATTTCACAAATTCTAAATTTGCAGTACTGCATACCCCGGTTACTTCCGCCCCAAAGTACCTGGCAAGCTGTACTGCAAAAGTACCTATCCCTCCGGAAGCGCCATAGATAAGAACTTTTTGTCCGTTCCGGATATTTCCTTTTCTGAGAAAATACAATGCTAAAGTCCCCCTGGAAGGAACAGCGGCGGCTTCCGCATAAGTAATATTGGACGGTTTTAATGCCATAATACAGTCAGCAGGCATACACAAGCCGTCTTCAGGCAGACAAATGTACTCGGCATAAGCACCAAAACGCTTTCCGGTAAATGCAAAAACCTGGTCACCTTTCTTAAATCGTTTTACATCTTTGCCTATTTCTTCAATTTCTCCGGCTAACTCAAACCCTAGTATAGGTTTTCTTGGTCTTCCGAAACCAACGAATATTCGCATGGGGATCCATAGCAAGAGATTTACTTTGCCACTTCGAACTATACAGTCCGAGACTGTTACTGCTGCCGCATGAATTTTTACCAGCACTTCATTATCCTTCGGAGTAGGTTTTTCCACCTCTTTAAGCTGAAGAACTTCCGGCGGCCCGTATTTTGTGCATATGATCGCTTTCATAAGTATTCCTCCAATTTTATATGGTTTTGTTATTATGTTACCCATTTTTTCTTTGCCACAACGAAATATTGTTGTCCACTTTTATGCAAACATTCAGTTTCAACAATCTCAAAATTTCCATCAGTCATTAAATCTTCTAATTCGGATATTTTAAATGATGTGATCGGAGGAATTAATCCGATTTTGCTCACAGTCGATAATAGAACTCCTAAAAATGTCCCTTTAATACACGGTGTTGCAGAAATAATCAATCCACCCGGTTTCAATAATTCATTTATCCTTTGCATAACCTTTGGCGTATCTTCCACTAAATGGAGCAGGTGGAAACATAAGATCACATCAAATGATCCTGTTTTTAATTTTTCATCAAATATTGTTGTTTGCGCGAAATCTATGTTCTTAACTTTACGTTCTACAGTTTTTCCTTTCGCAGCTTCAATCATTTTGGATGAGATATCAATACCTTTGACTTTGTTCACACTGTTTGCAATTTCAATGGCTGCTGTTCCGGTTCCACATCCATAATCTAAAACATTATCACTAATTTTAAGCCGGTTTCTGGTTTTTTCAATAATCTTAATATTAGTCGGTTCATCTTTTCTTTCTTCCCGATCAAAATACTTCGCCATCCTATCCCAGAACTTTTCGGATTTATTCATTTTTTACATCACTCTGTTGAACATTTACGCCCTTAAACAAAAGCCAGAAAATAATCATCAACTCCCCGATAAATGTATATGACGAGAGTTCCATATTATAGCCCGGCATCAAGAATCCCAATAAAGAATCGATAATGTAACCAAAGCCTGCAATTATCAAAAAGACGCCTATGGTTTTGGGAATGAAGCCTGACTTGAAAACCAAATAACCGAGGGGAAATAACCAAAGACCCCAGAATATTCCGGCGATAAAAACCCCGTAAGTGTACAAATCAAGAAACATCATTATCAGAGCGTTAAATTGGGTCGTTCCAAAAGCCGAAAGATATCCGCCATTCAAAAGCAATATCGGAGCTAACAGATTAAGTGAATTTAGGATGGCTATGGGGATGCTGACAATTACGAGTATGGCCATCAGCCTTGCCCAATCTGTATTTACCGGCTTGAGCAGTTTGTACAGAAAATATATCAAAAATAAGAAGGCGATTTGACCCACAAGATTGCCTACAAAACTCAAGCGAAATAGCCATTCTGACGCCTGAATATTATTGACCGTGGCCAAAGCATCATTTGGAACATAAATCGATTTTATATACCCCCAACTGGCTCCAGTGCATATACCTAAAATAAGATACAGAAAACCAGCGATCCTCGCGGTTTTGTTTGGTGAGAGATCTTTAATATTGTTTGTCATTTTAATTCCTCTTGATTTATTAGATTTTAGTATTTGGACTACTTTCTGGGTTAGTCCACTTCCATGCATACCAGACAATTAGTGAAGTACACGAAATTTCTATAATGCTAAAAAATACATAATAAATTGTTGGTGACGATCCAAAAAATAATGTCGAGAATTGAACAGCAGTCATTATTGTACCGGCAATGATGTTTGCCCAGCGATTTGCTCTATACTTAAATATTCTGGACAGGAGAACCATAGCAATAGGAATCTCCATTAATATTGCAGCTCCCAGGAAAAATTCCTGAGTGATCTGAATACCTCCTACGTTTCCGGTCATATATTGCTTTAATAACTCAGGATCCATTAATCCCATAAAATCGCAATAAAGATAATTAAACATTACAAATATCCATAATGTTGAAAGTTTTCCTTTCATATCTTCCATTTCGGTGGTCTTTTTGTTTGTATTATTGTTTGTCATTTCAATTTCTCCTGTACGATATTCCACTCGTTTTTAGGTAAGTCCTCTGACAAGACAAAACTCAATCATAACTATAACATCTTAATACATAAGATTTACTATTAATCGTCAAGTCGGTGTTTTTGATAACTATATTAGTACTATTAGACAATATAGATACAATATAATTACACAAAGTATAATGATTACAAAAGCAAAACTATATGAATACATACGCAAATACATTTGAAAAAGAGGCTAACTAAATATTGCCACCAGATAGGAATAATGAGGACAGAATATGAGCCCGCTTGAAAAGTTGTTTGGGAAAACAGCACAATTAACTGTACTGGAATATCTCATGAAAAATAAAGGAGAGATCAATTATCTATCAGGAATAGCAATTGGTACCGGGTTGTATCATTCCAGTGTAGCAAGGGTAATTGAACCCCTTGTGCAAAATAAGATAATAATTGAGAAAAAGATCGGAAAACAGATCCGATCGTTCTATCTAAATGAAGAACATGAAGCAACAAAGCTTCTAATAAAATTCTATGACGAGTTGAGGTTAGTACTGGACGAACAATTACCTTCAAATGATTTGGAAATACCGGTGGTAGATCATGAATAAAAATATTGATGATAAAATCATTGAATTAATAAAGAACAACGAAAATATCTCCAATTCAGAGATATCCCGGATCCTGGAAATCCCGGAAAATGAGGTTGAGAGAAGGATCAAAAGCTTTTCCGATACAAGACAAAAGATAATTATAGTGGACGACGAGATGGCTACGCTTCTTCCATTAAAGAGATCTCTTGAATCTGAAGATTACATAGTCATCGAAGCCTGTGACGGTTATGAAGCGATAAAGAAAGCTAAGGCCGAGATGCCGGAATTGATAATCCTTGATATCATGCTGCCGGGAATCGATGGAATTGAAGTATGCAGCCTGCTAAAAAATGATGTACTTACAAAGAAAATACCTGTAATCATGTTGACCGCCAGAGATGAAATAAGACATAAAGTGAAAGGCCTGGAGATTGGTGCAGATGATTACGTAACAAAACCTTTCAACCTCAATGAGCTTAAAGCACGAATAAAAAGTGTGCTTCGAAGATCAAAAGAAATATAATCTAAAAAAGAGGAAAAACTTGTGAGTATACGGTTTGAATTGATCATCTTTTTCCTGATCATCTCCGTACTACCGCTGTCGGCTGTTGTTTATATATCTTATGATCACAGCAAAGTTGCCATTCGCGACTCCGTGATGACCAATCTGCTTGTCGCAACCGAAAATACCGGTCGTGCAATAGATGACTGGATGGCTGCAAGGAGGGATGATATACGCATTATTTCCACGATAGCTGGCAACACGGAAAAAGGAAAACTTCAGGAATACCTGTATACATTCGAAAATGAACACCAGGGTGTATATGAAGAGTTTTTTCTACTCAATTCGGATGGAAACATAACATTCTCCACTCTAAACCGCACCGGAAATGCAGGCAAAGAACAATATTTTATTGAAGCAGCACAGGGAAAAATGTACATATCGGATGTTTCGTTGTCCGGCATTACAGGTTTGCCCGAAATCATAATCACAAACCCGGTCAAAGAGAATGATACAATCACAGAAATATTGTGTGCAAGAGTCAGTATGGAGAACCTGTACACGGTGATCGAGAGCATTGATATCGGGAAATTAGGTGAGATCTTCATAGTTAATAATAAAGGGGAGTTGATCTTTCACCAGAACAGATCTAAAATACTGCTTGAAAAAATCAACAATAATTTTGCAGTTAAAGAAGTGACTTATGAAAAAAGGGGAGTGGGTGAATATATCAATTATAAAGGTGAAGCAGTGCTTGGTTCTTATTACTGGCTGCCGCTTTACAGATGGGGGCTTATCGTGGAGAAGAACAAAAACGAAGCGTACACTGAAGTTCTATCCCTGGAACGGCTGATGGTAGGTATATCAATTATTGCTGTTTTCTGTGTCGTTATTCTGGCTTTTTTTCTCTCAAAAAGACTGACAAAACCTATAAAGTCCCTGAAAGATGGGGCAAATGGTCTTGTAAGAGGTCAATTCAAAACCATATCGGTTTCTTCAAGTAATGAGATAGGGGAGCTTACAGAAATATTTAACCAGACTGCAATAGAATTATTAGACATAAGAAAAAAGCTTGAAACCAAAATCGAGATAGCAAATAAAGATCTGGAAGAAAAGAACAGGGAACTGATCGATGCCAATGATGAGCTAAAAAAACTTGACAGCCTGAAATCAGATTTTATTTCCCTGGTCTCGCATGAGTTAAAGACGCCTCTTTCTGCGATACGGACTTCAGCCGAATTCCTGGAATCTGAAAATATCAATGCCTCCCTTGTGGACAAAGAGATGCTTGAGAACATAATAATGAGTGTGGATCGGCTGACCAGGATGGTTAACGATATCCTCGACCTTTCCAAAATCGAAGCCGGAAAGATGGAATATCATTTTGAACAGGTGAACTTTCATGAAATAGCAAAGGTTGCGCTTGAAAATATCCAACCTCTTGCTAAGAAAAAAAATATAAAGGTTTCAGTTGATATTCCCGGGAATCTTTCTCCAATACTTGGCGACAGGGAAAAGCTTATTATAGTGTTGAATAATTTGCTAAGCAACGCATTAAAATTCACACACAATGAAGGAAGAATCCTTCTGTCGGCAAAGGATGATCAGGATAACATTATGGTCAGGGTTGAAGATAACGGTATCGGGATGCAGAACGATAAATTGGTAAAGATATTTGACAAATTTTATCAGGTGGATAGCACATCCCGAAGGAAAATAGGTGGCAGCGGGCTTGGGCTTTCAATATCCAGCGGGATTATCAAAGCACACGGCAGTGAAATATGCGTGGAGAGCGAGCCAGGAGGGGGCAGTACTTTCTTTTTCAGATTGAAGACGTTTGGTGAATGATGAAAAAATACACGTATATTATAATTATATTAATTATATTTATACTCTCGTATGCAGTGACCAGCCTCTATGAAAAATCCCATGTCCAGAAGACGATATATGTTGTTTCAATGACACCTGATGAGATGAGTTCTGCACTTTCGGATAAAACAATAGCAGGTTTCATTTCCTGGGAACCGTATCCTGCAAAAGCTGTAGATGATGGTTATGGCAGGTATCTAGTTAACTCAAAAGATATCTGGAACAACCATCCGGAGTGCGTTATGGCAGTTTCTGAATATCTTAAAGATGAAGACGCGATAAAAGCTCTTATCTGGGTACATATAAAAAGTACAAGATTCATCAATGACCCTGCAAACCGGGAAAAGGTCTTAGAATACGGCTCCGAATTTACAGGAGTTGATAAAACGACAGCCTCTGCAGCGATCAACAATACCATATATATAGAATTCCCTGATCTGAATGAAATGAAAACAGGATTCGAAATATTGAGAAAAGCGGGGGGGTTTAAGAAAGATATAGCCACAATGGGATATAGTAACCTGGACGATTTTTTTTCGAGCTTGATCCAGGACAAATATTACAATGAAATCAGGAATAGATTGGATTCTGATCCGAACTGGACTCCGGCTTCTGTTAATGGGAGCCTCAGGTTCGGGCTTATACATAATGATATCCACAGCCTGGGGATATATGTAGGACAAAAAGAAGGTTATTTTGAAAAGGTAGGTCTTATACCGGATAAAAATCTTTTTTTCTTGAAGTTCAGAAATGGGATGGCAATAACAAATGCCTTCTCCCAGCGTGAAGTAGATATGGCAGTTTTTGGGGCGACTCCGGTTTTGAGGTACGTAATTAACGATAACGGAAAGATCCATATCATAAGCGGAGTGAATACCGGGGGCACTTCGCTCGTGGTGAGAGCGGATTCTGATATACGCTCTTTAGATGATATGAGCGGAAGTACGATAGCTACGCCGGGTTTTGGTTCGATACAGGATGTCATCATGAGAAAAATGTTTGAGGGGTTCGAGATAAAGACGGTGTGAATTGCTGACAGAATATGTCTTAGCGTTCGGGAATATACCAGCCTCTTGCATCGTGCGGAGCATATCGGTTATATTTGAAAACATAGGTTCACACTTCACACAGTGATAACGACTTTTCCGTGGGCGTGTAAGCTACAAAACATCTGATTATGTCTTATTATGAAATGAAAAAAGAACTTTTAATCTATACATTTCATCGCAAACTCGCAGCAGTTATCCCCTTTTGCAACAGGTGTTTGGGAGAAACTAGGGGAATAAATAAATATTATTTTTATATAACAATTATTTTTCTTTGATAGTGAACTTGCAATTCTTATGCCCTGTCCCATAACATTCTACTTCACTAACCCTGCAGGCATAATTCAATTTACTTAAAAAGACGCCTTCTATAAATCCTTCGTCCATAGAACAAAGAGTTTTTCCCACATTTGGCATTTTCCCGCAATGATAACAATTTACGACCGAAATTTCAGTCCCATTACCATTATTTATGGTCATATCCCCAAGCTTGTGCTCCTTCCAGAAGTCAGAAATTTCCTCAAGGATGCCGCCACATTCTTTTGATTCAAACTCACGCCCTATCCTTATGCCAATATCTGTCCCAAGCTTTTTCAAAATAGGTTTCGGGTCAATACCATACGCTTCCATTCCATATCGAAAAGAGCAGAAAAGTTTTTCCTTGAAAGAATCACCGTCAATTATTGATGAAGCAATATTATCCATTTGTGTATCATATTGCCGGCGTAAAGGAGGTTCGGAATAAGCAAGATATATCGCATTCAGGACGAAATATTTCTTTCGTTTATCATTGGGGAAAGTTTTCTCCTGTATGAGATTCATTTCCTGGAGGTCATGCAAATGCACAGAGATTGTAGATTTTGCTTTCATGGATTTTTCCACAAGTTCATCAAATGAAGCATAACCATTAGTAAGAAGTTCAAGTATCTTTAATTTGACAGGGCTGTCCAGAGCCACCATACCGCGATCGTTAGATAAAATTACAGTATTCCGGGACATTTCCATTACTTATTGATAGTTTTAATATTATAAATACTGTTCGTTTTGATACGAAAGTAATCCTGGGAAACAACATAAATACAAATCTGTGAATATCATGCCAGATCATGACAAGGGATAAACGCACCATCAAATTCACAAAACCGATTGTATCAAATAAAGAAGGTTTACAGCTTGCTACACCGGAGATAGTTGCAGAATATATCGCAAAAAGGCTAAAGACCGGTATAATCGCAGACCTTGGATGCGGTATCGGAGGTCAGGTCATTTTTTTTGCAAGGGTTTGCAGGAAAGTATATGCTGTGGATAATGACCCCGAAAAGCTCCAGTATGCAAAAGAGAATTGCAGGCTCTATGGTGTGGATAACGTTGAATTCATACTCGGCGATGCATTGTCGGATGAAGTCAAGGAACAAGTATCTGACGCGGATATTATTTTTTCAGATCCGGCGCGCCCCCTATCGGAAAAAGAAAGGACTCTTGAGACTCTCAAGCCGCCAATTACAGAGATCATAAGAATATATTCTGATATTATACGTGATCTTGCATTCCATGCCCCGCCCCAGATGCCTCCGGAACGCATAAAGCTTGATTGCGAGCGCGAATATCTTTCCCTGAACGGGCAATTGAACAGGCTTACATTATACATGGGTTCGCTAAAATGCTGCGAAAAAAGTGCAGTCGTGCTCCCCGGCCGGGAAAAGTTATGTTTATCCGGCGCGCCGGAAATAAGGAAGAGTTCGCTTTGTGAGTATGTTTACGAACCAGAACCATCAGTTGTAAAGGCAGAGCTTCTGGATGAACTGGCAGGAACATTGGCTCAGGAACAAAAAGAAATTTTCTTTTTTAAGGCAGATGAGCGCAGAACATTATTGACTTCACCCACGCTTGTTGAATCGCATTTTTTTAAGGATACATACAGGGCCATTGGCAGAACAGAAATGGATATGATAAAGTTAAAAGCATTATTGAGATCCGAAAAGGCCAAAAATGTAGTCCTGCGGCTTGATATTGACCCTGGAAAATACTGGGATATGAGGAAAACGCTTGAAGAAGGATTGAAGGGGACAAGAACGCTGCATGTGTTCGGGTTCGGGAATGAATTGATAGTGTGCGAGAAGTTATAATGGCACACGGATGTCATGGATTACGCGGATGCGCATGGATTTGAACATAAATTAACTACTCAGATCACGTGAGTTCGTTTCAGTTCGTACGAGTTAGTTGTTATTTATTTACCTTCACAAATCCTAAAGCACGAACAATGTGAACAAAAGATAACCAATAGTCATCATAATCACAGAGTGCTTCAAACCCGACAGCACGCTCCCTTCACCCATTACGCCTGCTATAAGACCAGAAGTAAATCCCTGTATTAATGCTCCATGGAAAAAAAGGCGGTTATACATAGCCATTTTCGCACGGTCAAGACTCAATGGAACAGCGCCTCCCCCGGAGCTTGTGACCTTTTCACTGGCTTTTACCATTTCCAGCAGGAAAGTTGATGAAATAATATAAATGATCCCAATAAATACCATGAAAGATATATAAATAATTATTATATAAATTAGCATGGCCATTTTGCGCTCGGTCTTTAATTCCTGCTCAGCAGCAGCATCACGCGCTGCAACAGTTAAAACTTCGCCAATATCACCACTTGATTCATTTGCCTTCGTTATCAGGGTTATCGATCGCGCTACAATATGCGTCCTCGTACGATTGGCGAAGCGTCTTAGCGATTCATTGATGGAAAGTCCCCATTCCATATCATTCCATATCTTTTTTATCTCTTTGCCCAGGCCGCTTTCAGAACGAGTCATAAGCTTGATCGAATCGCGAAGCGTCATACCTGTTTCATTTGTGCTGGCAAGTTTCTTCAAGAAATCAGGTATCTGGGCTTGTATCCTTTCTTCCCTTCCTTTCTTATATTCATGGAATATCATCAGGGGTATTACTATTATATAAATTGCAAAAACTACCCTATTATCTATAAAATCAATGAAGTCTTTAGTTTTTAACCCCTGGACGGTCGAAATAATAAGATAGATAAGCACTACCGGAACAGTTATTGCAAGGGTATATTCCGGTTTTTCCTTAAGAGGTTTTAATGGGGACATAAGCATATTTCTTAAATTAATCGAATCTCTTGATTTAATAAATTTTAAAAATACCGGCTTTTCTTCAGTTTCAGGGACACTGATTTCACCCACATAATGTTCCACCGGTAAAAGCGGTGCCTCTCCCGTTGAACCGGGTGTAATTATACTGATCATTACAACGAACATCATCGACCCTATGGGTATTACTGCGTAAATAACAGCATACAGCATTACATTGTTCCCGCCGGGGGTCATCACTGCCATCATTACACCAAGAATTATAATGAACAGGGGTCCTGCCACAAATGCAGTGACATATGATTCTGCCATCAAACCCAGCGTTTCAAGAAATCCTTTCTGCTCCACCTTTTCTTTGATAAGATATTGTTCGGATTTATCTCTCAGATAGTACGATATATCTCCACCGCTATCTATTACAGTCAACAGGTTGTACATGAGATCCCTGAATTTTTCCGAAGGTGTGATCTCACAAATGTTATGAAGTGCAGTTCTTAAGTCATTCCCAAAATAATCCATATCCCGGAGTATGACATCCATTTCGCGTGCGGTTTCCCCATAAGTGTCTGTACATTTACTTAGTGAACGCATGATCTCGATCACATTCATGCCGCCCCTGCTCAATGCATACATAAAAGTTACCGCATATGGCAGGTTCCTATCAATAGACCCTTTTCTTTCACCCGCCATAAAGGCAGGATAGATCATGAACAGGACATAAGTTATTCCCCCGAACAATAGTGTAAGAAAAATAACAATGAAGAACGCTATTGAAATATTCCTGTACTGGAGAAGCCAGGCAGTAGATGGTGAAAATGTCATGTGGGTGAGCTTATCAGGGAGCTTTACGACCATTGTTACGATATATGCAAGAATTAATCCCAGGAAAGCCCCGATAAGACCTGTTATCGTAGAATAAAAAATGGCGTTTGAAATATACATCTCATAAGACATCGGAATGCGGGCTTTTTTCATCGCCATGCGCAGGTCCCGATAATCTTCCTTACGCTCCTTCATCTTATCGCCAAGAAGGACAAAGGGCAGGGTTTTTAATTTCCTAAAAAGTAAATCCGCTTTTTTAGTTATATCTTCCATTCCACTCATCCTGTTATCATCAATTTCTTGAGCACTTTGTCCGGAGCTACCTGATAATCATGAATGATCGTTGCTATCGCGTGAAAATCTGATATTTTGTTATTTACCATGAATTCAAGGATCTTTTGCCTGTTCGTTAATTCGTTTTTCAAATCAGCCAGATTCCAGCCCCTGCGTAACATTATTTCAGCAAGGGCTTTTGATTCTCCCACCCTGTTGAATTTATCAGTCAGCGCATCCCATACAAAAATATCATTTGTCTTGATGTTCCTGGTCGTGGGATCAATATCTGTGATCTCGACAAGTTTCATGTTGCGCCGCGCCCTTTTTCCCTTAACGAAGGTCTGCGACTGGATGCTTATTATATTGAGGGCCTGTATCATCGTCCTTGGGACACTGATCGGCGGGTTTTCAAGACGGTGGATGGCGCTTGAGACTGAATCTGCATGCATTGTTGAAAAAGTGGTATGGCCTGTGCTCATTGCCTGGAAAAGAGTCAGTGCTTCTTTACCTCTTACTTCACCGACGAGCAGGAATTCAGGTCTTTGCCGCAGGGCTGCTTTTAAGAGGTCATACATGTCTATACTTCCTTTCCCGTCGGCTGTGAACGAGTCTCTTGTTACTCCCGGTATCCAGTTCGGATGCGGCAATTTTAATTCCCTGGTATCTTCAAGTGTGATTATTTTAGCCTGCCATGGAATGAAAAGAGA
>JAPZAP010000086.1 GCA_027460585.1 Candidatus Methanoperedens sp.
ATAAAATCGTTTTCTGGTGAACTTCCCGCACTGAGAGAACCCCGGTGTTTTGCTGCAAAGAATATCATATATGCAGATAAGAAATTAAACATAAACAGGGATATTTCGGAAACGCTGGTCAAATACCTGAATAAAGGGAGGGCAGCAGACATTCCTCACCCCGGACAGGAAGTTCATCCCGATGAGCCGGTGACGACGATACTAGCAACCGCCAGAACGCGAAAGATGGTTCAAGAAAAGGTGAGCAGGTCAGCGCGATATATAAAGGGCAAAACGGAAGTTTAAAGTCCTATAAAAACAATAAAGATATGGTGAATTTTTTGGTTGATTTGAATGATCCGGTTATTAAAGGTTATCTAATAAATCTTGTTGGGGAGGAAGGATACAAAGTAGTTCAGAATATGCCCGAAGGTGAGGTCACAGATGAAAAGATAGCCCAGGCGACAGGTGTTTTATTAAATATTGTCAGGCGCACTCTTTTCATATTATATGAGAACAGGCTTGCTAATTATCGAAGAGAAAGGGATACTGACAGCGGCTGGTTGACATACCTGTGGAAACTTGACCTTAGCAATTTGAATCGCCAGCTTGAGATCGAAGCGAAGAAGCTCTTAAAGAATCTCAAGACGAAACTTGAATTTGAAGAGGATAAGGTATTTTATTTATGTGAAAAACAGGATGGACGTTTCCTGTTTGAAGTCGCGGCTGAACTGGAATTCAAATGTCCGCTTTGCGGTGGGGATTTGATATACCAGGAAAATGAATCGGTAATACAGGGCTTAAAGCAAAGGATCATCCAGCTTGAGGAAATGACTACGGGCTCTTCTGCGACCGGTGCTGCCGCGTGAACGAGAAAGAAGCAATAGCCCTGCTTATTAAGGCAGGCTGTTCTTCTTCTGTGATCGATCACTGCAAGACTGTTTCAGGATATGCAAAAGAAATAGCAGTGAAGGTAAACGAAAATGCAGTGAAAAAGGGGAATCCTGCAGATATCGATATTAATGCTGTTATCATAGGTGCGCTCCTGCATGATATCGGACGTTCAAAGACGCATGGAATACGTCATGCCGTTGAAGGTGCAGCTCTTGCAGTTGAAAATGGGCTTGATGAAAAATTAGTAAGAATTATCGAAAGACACATTGGCGCCGGGATACCTATCGATGAAGCTTCGGGTCTTGGGCTCCCTGAAAAGGACTATATGCCTGTGACCATCGAAGAAAAAATAGTGGCGCATGCGGATAATCTTGTTTTTGACGATCATATCGGGAATGTGGAAGAGCTGATCTTAGATTTAAAAAGAAAAAATTTAGATGAAAAAATCATCCGTCGATTCATCAAATTGAACGATGAGATAACAGCTATGCTGGTATAGAAGTGCTTTTACTTAAAGCGCTTTCTACGATATCCAGATATTCTTCTTTAAGGGAATAGACTATTGGGGTTTTATACGATTCCTTGAAAGCATGCAGAATGCCGAGTTTTGAGTGGATATATCCCAGCATTGATCCAACTGCGCTTGATGAAATGCTGAATTTCCTGTTAAGTTCTTTATGTAATTGGTCAACAGTCAGTTTTTTTAAACGTAAAAGTATATCGATTATGAATTTCCTGAGACCATCGATATCAAGCTCAAGATACATCTCAAGCCGCCTTTTTATTCGTACCTTTAGTGAGTCCATCCTTTATTCCTTTGCCATCATAAAAAGCTCTTTTATAATATATATACTTTACTACTTAACTTTTAAATTTTGCAAGTCTATAATTATCATGCCACCTCCTTTCAGAATATGATACTAAGGAAGTGTAAAAATCCTTTAGTGTTAGCGTTGTTTTAAAACCTCATTGAATTTTATCTGCATGTATCTGTCTCTGGTTAGTTTTTTTCAGAGACTGATTTACTTTTCCAACACCAAACTTTTTGACAGCCCCGATAATAGAAAAAGACTTTATACCATAAAACAGTATTTTGGAGCGATAACTATGATAAATGCGAGGGATCGTCTTTTACACAATTGAATCGTTGAGGAACAAGAAAATAAGCATTTTTGATACCACGCTACGCGATGGGGAACAGACCCCGGGTGTATCGCTTACCAATGAAGAAAAACTTCTCATAGCACAGCAGCTTGATAAATTGGGCGTTGATATTATTGAAGCAGGTTTTCCCATGTCATCTGATGGGGAAAAAGCGTCCGTAAAGAAAATAGTCGATGCAGGGTTAAAACTCCAGGTTTGCGGACTTGCAAGAGTAATAAGATCCGATATTGATACATGTCTTGACTGCGATGTTGATATGGTGCATACCTTTGTATCCACTTCAGATGTCCAGAGGATCTCAACCATCAAGAAAAGCAGGGATGAAGTCTACAGGATGGCAATTGACGCTGTGGAATATATAAAAGACCACGGGGTAAAATGCATGTTCTCTGCAATGGATGCAACCCGCACCGATATTGACTATTTGCTCAATATTTATAAAGGTGTTGAATCAGCGCATTGCGATATAATAAATGTACCCGATACTGTGGGTGTTAGTGTTCCATCCGCAACTTTCAAACTTATAAGTGAGATTTATGCAAATGTCAAGATCCCTATTGATGTTCACTGCCACAACGATTTCGGGCTTGCAGTAGCAAACAGTCTGGCAGCTGTGGAAGCAGGAGCAAGCCAGGTACAGGTAACCATTAACGGGCTTGGCGAGCGTGCGGGAAATGCAGACCTTGCAGAAACTGTTATGGGATTGCATTCGCTGTACGGCGCGAAGACGAACATTAATACGCAGTTCATTGTTGAAACTTCACATCTTGTGGAAAGGCTGACCGAAGTTCGCATGCCACCGACCATGCCTATTGTTGGTGATAATGCTTTTGCCCATGAATCCGGCATACATACACATGGAGTGCTTGTTCGTACTGATACCTTTGAACCCGGCGTGATGACACCTGAAATGGTGGGGCACAGAAGACGCATCGTACTAGGAAAGCATGCAGGAAAACATGCCGTAAAACAATCACTTGAATTTGCGGGATTGGCCCCAACCGACGACCAGTTAAATGAGGTAATGAAGCGCATGAAGGATATCGGAGATAAAGGTAAGCGTGTTACGGATGCTGATCTTTATTCTATTGCAGAATCCATAATGGGCGGCATTTCCAGGGAAGAGGCGGCTATAGTCCTGAAAGAAGTATCGGTAATGACAGGAAATATTATAACCCCGACTGCTACAGTAAAAGCGATCGTGAACGGGAAAGAGCGCATTGGCGCCCATATAGGTGTCGGGCCTGTGGATGCAGCATTGAATACGGTAACGAGCATTCTTGGCGAGTATAAATTCAAACTTCGCGATTTCAGGATCGAGGCGATATCAGGGGGCTCTGATGCGCTTGCAGAAGTACTTATCGGAGTAGAGGATGAGAGGGGCAGGGTCGTTTCAGCGCGCGCTACGAACGAGGATATCGTAATGGCATCAGTTGAAGCTCTTGTTGCCGCGATCAACCAGTTGATGAGACAGAGAATATAATTGTTTTCAGGGAACAGGATCAACGCTTGTTTTTACTGTTTCAGATTTATCTTTTTTCAAAAGCGACGCCTTCACATGTTCAACGCATGCTGAAAGTATGACATCAGTATCGCCTCTTAGATCCATTCCCGCAGCGCCTTCATGCCCTCCTCCTGTCCCATTGAATTTTGCACTTATATCTTCCATCAATTTTGCAAGATTTATCCCTGCACTCTGGATCTCTCGCCGTGCTCTTGCGCTAACTTTTACAACATCATCCCTTTTAGCGCCGACAAAAGCAACATCTGCGCCAATTGATACAAGGCTTGAGGCTGCGGCGCCCCCGAAAGAATTCAAGTGCGAAGAAACGATTATCCAGTCATCTACACGTTCTATGACGCAGCGCTGCGCTGCCTTTAAGAACGCGATGCGCATTGAAACATCCTGGGGGACAGAGGAAAGAAGGTCGATCACTTCGTTGTATCTAATACCGCTGTGATCCATCAATTCGGCCACGGCTTTGAATGAATCAGATGACGCATGCCTGAAATTGCCTGTATCAGTGACGATGCCTGCAAACAATGCAAACGCTGTGCGCCTCATGATGGGTGCGCCCATTTTCTTCAAGACTTCAAGAACGATTTCTGCAGTCGAACTTCTGTTACGATGCAGGAAAAAAACAGCATTCTCGTTCAGGGACGAAGTTGCATGATGGTCAATAACAGCATAAGGCCCTAAGGGAAAACCATTCAACTGGCCTGGTGTAGATGTATCAACTACTACCACAAGGTCATAATCACCTTTTGGCTCCAGGACATATTCTATTTTCAACTGGTTGGCGATCTGGGATGCAACCCTGTCGCATCCATCAACAACTCCGATAGTTCCCCCTATCGCTTCTTTTAGGGCAAATGCGCTTCCAAGGGCATCAGCGTCTGCGTTCCTGTGGCATAAATAGAGAATATTGTTGTAATCCAGCAGTTGATTATAGAATTCTGATTCGTCTAACTCCATGTTTATTGGGCAACCGGAGTACCGATGGCCTGTTTGAGTTGTTCCTGAAGTTGCTGGAATCTTTTCTGTATGCGTTCTTCCTGTCGCGCAAGTGTCTGGGTGCGAAGACTTAGCGTATCTTTCTTCTCAATAAGAGCATTCTTTGTCTTCTCTTTCTCAGTTTTGATAAGCAAATCCCCGATAGCCCTGTAGACAACGGCATCAGTGCCAAGTTTGTCAAGTTCTTCAAGAGCAAGTTCGGTTTCTTTCAAATTAATCTCGATCTGGTTTTTCTGAACTGCAAGAGCCTGAGCCTGCTGCTGTATCTGCTGCAACTGTGCAAGCTGGTTCTGTATCTGTGGGGGTAATTCTGAACTCATTTAATTCACCTTTAAAGCTGGTGTAGTATTGTATATCTCTAATTTATAACTTGTGTATTGGATGAAAAAGCACACATCTCGTAAGTGATTTTTATCAGCCGCAACCATCCGTTTAAGGCAGCCCTCATCGAAATTATGTCATTCGCCTCAACATTTAAGATCAATATCCCATCCTTGAGAGAAAGTAAAGTTTTTGTGCGCTGGTAATCCTCCGCCAGTTCCGGGAGCAATGCTTCATAGATTATCCGGGCATCCTTTCCGACATCGAATTCAAAATCTGCAAACACAAGCATGAAACGAAATAAGTGTTATTTAGTATATCTAGATTTGCAGTAAAATTTTTAAACTGGATTGTATTATTAGAGTTGATCAAATATCTAATGGAATCCTGGATAACAATTGAAATAATAACGATAATTGTATTGGTCGTTTTCTCAGCTTTTTTTTCCCTGTCCGAAACAGCCCTCCTGTCCGTGAATAAAATCCGTGTAAGACATCTTGCAGAGACAGGGAATAAACATGCGAAAGTATTGATAAATTTGCTTGAGAACCCGGAACTATTTCTTGCAGCCATCCTGATAGGCAATAATATGGTAAATATCACAGCATCAGTACTGGCTACAGATGCTGCAATAAGATTTTTTGGAAATTCGGGGATTGCAATAGCCACTGGAATTATGACCCTTTTCATACTGGTTTTCGGTGAAGTATTCCCGAAAACAGTTGCATCAAGGAATGCAGAATATATTGCTTTTCGTGTTGCAGGACCTATAACCACGGTAATCAGAATCCTAAAGCCTTTTGTCTGGTTCATAACTACGATAGTGAATTCCTTGATATTGCTTTTTGGGGGAAAAGAAAGGATAAAACATCCTTTCGTAACAGAGGAGTTGATCGAGATGATGCTCAAGGTCGGGGAGAAGGAAGGAACTATTGAGAAACATGAACGGGAGATAATAAGCAAGGTATTTGATTTTACTGATGAAAAAGCTCACGGCATAATGACACCGAGAGATAGGATCATTTGTATAGATGAATCAGAGACTCTTGACATTGCGCTTTCTATTATAAACAAGTCGGGGCATTCCAGAATACCAGTTTACAGGGGTGAGTTTGACAATATTGTGGGGATGATATACGCCAAGGATTTCCTCAAATTCAGGACACAGGATCTTTTCAAGATAAAAGTAATGCAGGTCTTAAGACCATTGCTTGTTGTAAAAGCGGGAAGGGACATTTCTTCGATCCTTAGAGAACTCCAGCAAAGGAAAATGAACCTTGCGATAGTGATAGATAATAACATGAGGGTTATTGGGCTGGTTTCAATTGAAGATATTCTGGAGGAACTTGTTGGTGAGATATTTGATGAATCTGATGTGGAGCGTGCTAAATCAGTGACACCCGAAAGTTGAGAGCAAATCCATATCTAATATGGCGTTATTTCATTCTCGAAAATGTCTCCACAAAAAGAAATGAGAATCGCGATACTCAAGAAGGAACTTGATGATGCCCTCAAGATAGATGAAAAAAAACTCGCTGACAGGATCAAAGCCACGGGCTTCAAATGCAGGAAATGTGCCCGGTGCTGCATGGGTGAATTTGGTGATAACACTGTTATCGTTTCTCCTTCACAGATCAGGAAAATATGCAAGAGATCAGGGCTTAAGCGCGATGATTTTGTGATCCCTACGCCTTCTGATGACACGGATGAGGATGGGAACATCCATACTTTTGAATGGGTCTTGAAGAAAAATGGCGATTGCATTTTCCTGAAGAATAAACTGTGCGAAATATATGAATGCAGGCCATTTATATGCAAAACCCATCCTTTTTACCTGCTTGATGGAAAACTTGAGGTCTGCGAATGTATGGGCATCGGAGGGAGTATCACTGATAGGGAGAGCCTTGAACTGGCAGGCATTCTCAAAGAAAGATATGTCCAGGAAATAAAGGAATCGATAGCTCTTTTTGAAAAGTTCAAAGGATTCAATCCAGGCGGTGGTGGCAAGGTATGTGTGCACGATAGCGAAGGAGAACACTGGATCACATAGATACAGGGGAAACAAAGCAGTTAATCTACGTTAGTATCAAGAAAATGGAACTTTAAGACAGGATGAGCGTACTATTAACACTTTTGGTCTATTTGCGCTTTATGGCGCCGGGGTTGCGACCCCAGACCCCGGTGAGGCGCCGCCTATGGCGGGGTTTATTGAAAGACCCTTGGTTACATAAAATCAATATCCACAT
>JAPZAP010000087.1 GCA_027460585.1 Candidatus Methanoperedens sp.
CTCCACATAGCTCTGCCTTCAGTAGCTGAGCGGATATCACCTGAAAAACCGAACAATTGTGCAACAGGCGCCTTAGACTCGATAATGGTGAGGTCTCCTTCAGTTTTCATATCAAGTATCTGGCCTCGTCTTCCCTGCATCTCGCGCATTGCGCCGCCCATCTGGTCCTGGGGAACCTGGATGAACACTTTCTGGAAAGGTTCAAGAAGAGTTGCGCCAGCCATAAGCATTGCAGCCTGTATAGCCTGCCTTGATGCAGGAATGACCTGTGCAGGTCCCCTGTGAACTGCATCTTCATGCAGTTTTGCATCCATCAATTTTACCTTAACGCCCATTACTGGTTCACGGGAAAGCGGTCCAGCTTTCATGACCTCTTCGAATCCTTCAAGAATGAGTTCCATAGTTTCATTCAGGTACTGGATACCTTTGGTCATATCAATATACATATTTGTTTCATAAATATGGGTAATACTTTTTGCTTCATCCTTACTCATTCCTGCTTTCATAAGGATGTCCCTGCGCTCAACTTCTCCCTGTCTCATTGATATCCCATTGCTCTTGATAAGTTCAACAACAGCCGGAGTCAATGGTTCAACTTCAACGTAGAACCTATTGTGGCGGTTGGGGGATTTTCCTTCCACAGGCCCGACATGGCCTGAAATTGTTTCCCTGTAGACCACAAGCGGCTTTGATGTAGTGATCTCAACATGTTTGTCGCGCTGGATCCTTCCTGCAACGACTTCAAGATGCAGTTCACCCATTCCTGCCAGAAGATGCTCTCCTGTTTCCTGGTTGATCATTACTTTAAGAGTGGGGTCTTCTTTTGCGACCTGCCTTAATACTTCAACCAGTTTTGGCAGGTCTTTCATATGTTTAGCTTCAACAGCAACGGTCATTACAGGTTCGCTGACATGTCTTATACTTTCAAATGGCGTCATGGTTTTGTCGGTTGATGCTGTCGAACCCACTATCGCATCAGTCAAACCGGTCACAGCCACTATATTTCCAGCAGGGATCTTATCGCATTCCAGTCGATCCGGGCCCATGAAAATACCAACTGACTGTATCCTGTTGGCATTGGGCATTCCGGAAATAAATATTTCCTTGCCTCTTTCAAGAGTTCCTGAGAAAAGCCTTCCGCTTGCCACTTCACCTGCATGTGGGTCAGTAGTGATATCAGTAATCATAAGTGCTATCTTGCCATTCCTGTCCACGTTGATCATGGATTTTCCGATCTCGCTTTCCTTATCGCCATGCCAAATAACTTTTATTCGTTCTTTCTGTGCATCGATCGGGCTTGGAAGGAATCGTATGATCATGTCGTTCATAACAACGGACAATGGACACTTTTTAGCAAGTTCAGCTTGATTGTCAGCCTTGCATAATTCGATTATTTCCTTAAATCCTATACCGGTCTTTTTCATATAGGGTATGCTGATAGCCCAGTTATTCAGGGCTGATCCGAATGCGACTTTGCCAACTACCGGATCTAACTTCAATTTATCATATTCATCAGGCTTCAGGCCTTTAACGATCTTATTTACTTTATCAATTACAAGTCCGAGGCGCATTTGCATGTCTTCCGGAGTGAGTTTTATTTCATTAATAAGCCTGTCAACCTTGTTAATAAAAAGAATCGGCTTTACGTTTTCACGAAGCGCCTGGCGTAATACGGTCTCTGTCTGCGGCATCGGTCCTTCGACTGCGTCCACAAGCACTACAGCGCCATCAACTGCCCTCATGGCTCGTGTAACGTCCCCGCCAAAATCAACGTGTCCCGGTGTATCTATAAGATTGATCAGATATTCCTGTCCTTCATACGTATGCACCATCGAAACCGTTGCGGAATCAATTGTAATTCCACGTCTTTGTTCTTCTTCATCAAAGTCCATGAATAATTGCTCGCCAGCCAGTTCTTGTGAGATCAAACCTGCGCCTGCAAGCAAATTATCTGAAAATGTAGTTTTTCCATGGTCGATGTGTGCAACTGTACCGATATTTCGGATAAACTGCGGTTTATCCATCAGTTGAATGACATTCTCAACCATTTTCTTTCGTCTGCCCATTTGATTTACCTCTTATATTAGAATTTTTTGTTGCTCTATTATTCTATCCTATATAAACACTTTGAAAAATCAGATAGTATGTATGGAAAATATAAAAATGCGGATACGGATGCCCGAAAGATCAAGAGACAGAGGTCGAAAGTATTCGAAACAAGTCTGTTGTTTTTTTTTTGAGATAGTTTATACTTTCAGACCTTTTACTCCATCATTTTTACTTTCTCAAGTTCATTTGGGTGGGCAAGAAGCTCGTCAAAATATATTTTCTTATCTGTCCTTACCATATACAGGCGCACCCACCACACGGTCGTGAGTGGCGCAATAACAATTAATGAAATAAGGAAGCTTATGAATGACCATATGATATCAATGATGCTGATTGAAAGCGAATTCATGATCTGACCAACTATGAAAAAAGCAAAGCTTACGACAATTAGAAATATAAATAATAGAACTACATCACCCTTATTCTTTTTGAAAAATTCAAAAGCTGCTGAAATACTATCTATCGGTCCCAGATTTTCAGCAACAAGCGCATACCTGAATATCGCAAGAACAATGCTCAAGACAATAATATATAAAACCCATATCATCAGGCCAGCAAAGAACAATGCAAAAGCCCCTGATTTAAAATCGATATTTTGGGAAATATCGATCTTCATCGCCCCAGGAACAATGAAAACTATGCCTGCAAGGGAAATCAAACCAAAGAGGATCTCAGCAAAAAACATGTTCACAAGGTTCTTCCTTCCAGCATCCTTCATTGTAGACAGGCTGGATTTTCCATATCCTGTAGCCTGTATTGCCATACCGATGGCTCCGGAAGTGAAATATGCCTGAATGAGAAAGATAACCACTATAATTACTGTAATAAGGATTGCGATCTCAATAATATGCTGCGTTATAAGGGGAAGCAGTACTAAGGCCATAGCTTCAGGAGTTTTTGCATTTTCAATGTTAGATAAGTATGAACCAAAAATAAAAACGATTCCGAAACCTGCCATTAATAAGGCAAATAAGACCGAAATAAAAAAATCCAGAATAAAAGGAACACAGATGTTAAGGTTTTTCTTATATGTTTCAAATCCGTTACTTATTATTTTTCCGATATCTTCCACCATATTCATTATCCTCTGCGCTGTATTTTAATGACCTTATTATTTATTAATGTATCTCACGAAATGCTATTGCGAGCAGCATTAGCACTATTGCCAATAAAATCGCAATTATTGCATATCGTTTGTCTGAGCCAAAAACGACAGGTATCGGGCCAATAAATATTACGCCACCACCATTCACTTTTATTCTTGATCCTTCTGTGATATCCTTGGCAGGAATGCCTTTCTCTTCTATTTTTTCATTTCTCCTCTTGATCACAAAAAATAGTAACATCAACAGAATACCGAGAATCATTGCTATTATTGTGATCTCGGGGGATGTGCCAAACGCTATGGGTACCGGGCCGATCATAATCAGTCCACCAATATTTACTTTTTGGGCAGAAAATAATGTCCCGATGAAAAAAGCCGCAAAACCAATAATTATCAGGACGGTGCCAAATTTAGAAAAGTTCATAGGCTTTTTGTTTTAACGATATCATCCTCAATATCGTTTATTTCCCTGATAAAAGTCTCTGCTATCTCTTTTGCAAGGGATTTCCAATCATTTATTCCATTATCCAGAAGCGCCGCTGTACGGACCTCGGACGGTGTTCCCTTCGTAGTGATATTGATCCCGCAATGTATTTTCTCACTTGTTACGCCGGCGCTTGCTATACTTACTGTCAGTTTTCCATCACTCACGAAAAGATCATCCCCATTTCGTGTGGTTATTATTGCATGTTTTCCCAATACCTCCTTTATACTAACAATAAGAAGGCGCTGCATATAATAAGCAAGGCGCATGCTTGCCGGCGAATTGAATCTTTCTACAATAATATGTATCAGGTCATCGCCCTTGATGGTTTTCCCCGCTTTTTCATCCTCAAGATCCTTCATATTGTCAAATGTTACATCCATCGGGCCGTGGAAAATAACCACTGAATCGCCTTTTATTCCCATGCCGTATGCCCACAATGGCGCTATCTGGGAGCCATCGTATTTGATTGGATCTTTTAGGATTATTGAGTTCATGATTCCTGGCTTATTATTTCTTCTATATGAATTATTAATTTATTCCATCTAAGTCAGTGAAACTATTAAAAAATTGCCTCTATTTTACCATAGCCCATCTCAGCGATAGTTTTATCAATAAAGTATTTTATCATACGGGAACATGGTGCGATTCAAATCAATTCTATTCATAACGGTCATCTGGTTAGCCGTTCTCTTGTCTGGATGTGTAGGAGATAAAAATGTGACAGAACCTGCTAATACGACCCCGGTGATAATCGTAACTGCTACAGCTACACCTTTAATGACACCCCTTCCGGAAATCACACCAACAGGTACAGAAATACAAGTAAAATTAAATGGTGCAAGAGGATTCATTCCGAATATCCAAACGATCAATGCGGGTGATGAAATAGTCTGGGATAATTTTGATCCGATTACTGTTACTCTTATCAGCAACGATGGGCTTTTTGAGTCTAAGCTACTGGCATATTACCAGCAATACCGATATGTATTTCTAAAACCTGGAAAATTTACTTTCTCCATAGAAAATAACAATCTAACTGGTACTATAATAGTAGAATACCCACCGATTCAAAGACCTACACCATCGGTCACAACCCCCAGTGAATTGCCACCCAATGCATTATTTGTAACAGCACGAATGGAGAAACTGAGTAATTGGAGCACCGGGAATGAGATAAAATACGGGCTTGATGCATTTAAGGTCAATGTCCTAAACCAGGTAACTATTCCATTCACAATAAAAGCACAAATCCTGAGCGGCGACCAGGTTCTTGAAGAGAAAACGTTTACGCTTGCAACCCAGGATAGTCAGGTTGAATTTACAAACGAGAAAAAATATTTCGTAAATAATACAAATGTTACCCTGCGTCTTGTGATAACGGGTTATCCGCCCATTGAATATAAGTTCGTGGAAAGTGGAAACCTTAATTAGATCGAATCTGAAATAATCGAATAGTAAAACGGATCAAAACCGTTAAATCTTTTTAGTATCAGGTTGTGCAACGTGGGGAGCTAACAATGAAAGAAAGGTATGATCCGCACGAAGTAGAGACAAAATGGCAGAGTAAATGGAGAGAAGCAAGGATATTCGAACCTGAGCCAGATGATCGCAAGAAATTCTTTATCACGATCCCGTACCCTTATTTAAACGGCAACCTTCATGCTGGGCACACCAGGACTTTCACTATCGGGGATGTGATCGCACGTTATAAACGCATGCTTGGATATAATGTCCTTTTTCCCATGGGATTTCATGCCACAGGAACGCCAATTGTTGGTCTTGCAGAACAGATAGCAAAAAAAGATCCTGAAACCATCCGGGTATATAACCAGCTCCATCAAATCCCGCTTGAAGTCCTTGATAATATTAAGACGCCGGAACAGATCGTTGAATTCTTCAGCATTGAAGATGAAGCTGCGATGAAAAGCATTGGTTTTTCGATTGACTGGCGAAGGAAATTCACGACAACCGACCCACATTATAAGAAAATGATCACCTGGCAGTTCAACCTGCTTCACGGTTTGAACAAAGTGGTAAAAGGGGCGCATCCTGTGAGATGGTGTCCGCATGATGAAAATCCGGTTGAGGATCATGATATTTTAAGAGGTGAAGATGCCACGACCATCGAATATACTCTTATCAAATTCAAACTGGATGGCGAAATCCTTCCCTGCGCCACGCTTCGACCTGAAACAGTATTCGGGGTAACGAATCTCTGGGTAAATCCGAAAATCGTACACATGAGAGTCAAAGTGAACGACGAGACCTGGATAGTAAGTAAAGAAGCCTATGATAAACTTAAATTCACGGATAAAAACGTGGAACTCATAGGCCAGGTCAATGGCGATGCCCTGATAGGTAAAAAAGTGACAAATCCAGTTACAGGTTCTATTGTCCCGATCCTTCCTGCATCCTTTGTGAGCCCTGAGAATGGCAGTGGGTTGGTCATGAGCGTTCCTGCCCATGCGCCATACGATTATCTTGCACTTCGCGACCTGAAAGGCGCTGACCTGACAGCATATGGAATAACAGAGGATGTTTCATCCATTCCCCTCATTGCACTTATAAAAGTGCCGGAATACGGAAAATATCCTGCTGTTGATGCTGTTTCTGAATTAAAAGTCAAAGACCAGAACGATCCAAAAGCAGAAGAAGCTACAAAACTCGTTTACAGGAGGGAATTCCATGGGGGAGTTCTTACCGAAACAACGGGAAAATATGCCGGCATGCTGGTCTCAAAAATAAAAGACGTACTTGCACGTGACCTGATCACACAGGGTATCGCTGATGTTTTTTATGAATTTAGCGAACAACCGGTAATATGCAGGTGTGGAGCCACATGTGTTATAAAAATGGTAAAGAACCAATGGTTCTTGAATTATTCCGAACCTTCCTGGAAGGAACAGGTTTATAAATGCCTTGCAGGTATGCAGATAATCCCGCCTGAACTAAGAGTTGAATTTGAGAATAAGATCGACTGGCTCAAAGACAAAGCCTGTGCGCGCCGAAAAGGGCTTGGAACAAGGCTGCCATGGGATCCGGAATGGATGATAGAATCCCTCGGTGATTCCACGATTTACATGTGTTACTATATCATAGCGAAATACCTTGACGAATTTGAGCCTGAACAATTAAAAGAGGAGTTTTTCAACTATTGCCTGCTGGGTAAAGGCACAGCACAAAGCGTATCTTCAAGTACCGGCATAGATATTGGCATCATCAACGCTATAAGGAACGATTTTCTTTACTGGTATCCGGTTGACCTTCGCTCTTCAGGCAAGGACTTGATCCCGAACCACATTTTGTTTTTCCTGTTCCATCATGTCGCGATATTTCCTGAAACTTACTGGCCGCGCTCTATTGCCATCAATGGTTTTGTCTCACTTGAAGGCCAGAAGATGAGCAAATCCAAAGGGCCCATACTCACATTGAGATCAGCGGTAAAAGAATATGGCGCTGACATAACACGTCTTTACATTCTTAGCACAGCTGAACACGTTCAGGATGCGGATTGGCGTAGCGCGGATATTGAATCCACCCGAAAACAGTTTGAGAGGTTCTATAAGATCGCATACGATTGCCTTGCCGAACAAAACAATGGCAATTGCGAATTGAAGTTCATCGATAAATGGATGCTCAGTAAATTGCAGTACCGGATCAGGGAAACTACTGATGCCCTGAACAGGATGCAGACAAGAAGGGCGGTACAGAATGCTTTTTATCATATGATGAATGATATGAAATGGTACGAACGACGGGGCGGTATTGCAGCTAAGAAAGATGTCCTTAATACATGGGTCAGGTTAATGGCGCCATTTACGCCTCATATTTGCGAAGAAATATGGGAAGGGCAAGGGAAGGATTTTATTTCCCTTAATAAGTTTCCCGAAGCGGATATTTCACTCATTGACAGGAGCGCAGAACTTGCAGAAGAAATTACTGGCAATACCCTCAGGGATATTGAAGAAATACTCAGGTTGATTAAATTAAAGCCAAAAAAAGTAATTCTTTATACGGCACCTTCATGGAAGAAAAATATCCTGAAAAAGGCTATAATGATGAAAAAAGACAATGTCCTTGACATGAAAACTCTCATGAATGCACTTATGAGCGATCCCCAGATGAGGCCGCATGCAAAGGAAATCCCGAAATTTGCACAGAAGATAATTACTGATGTGCAGGGAATGGAAAATGAATTAATGATCTCCCTGACAGAAATGGATTTTGATGAGACCTGTGCCCTTAAGGAGTCACTCGATTTCCTTCAACGTGTAGTAGAATGTGATGTTGAGATATTCAATGCTGATGACGCCGGATATGACCCCCAGGGAAAAAGCCGCATGGCAGTCCCTATGCGGCCAGCAATATATATTGAATAATGTCTATTTATGATTGGGAGATACGTATCTAACACAAATCCTAATTTCAATCATAATGATAATAAAACATATATCTGATGAAGTTTGTATTAACACGGTTTAAAATGACTACTATTGAATTGCTTGAAAATATTTTAAAGGATATTAATACTACAGGGGGGGTGGAAACATCAGCTGTGGCTAGCAGGGATGGTTTACTCATATGTTCAACAATGCCCAGGAAAAAACAGGTTGAAACATTTGTAGCAATGTCTGCAACAATGATCGGTGCCGCGGAAACCGCAACTACGGAGCTAGGAAAAGGAATTCCGGACAGGATTATCGTGGAATCCAGGACCGGACGGATAATAGGAACCGGAGCTGGCCCAAAAGCATTATTATTAGTAATGACAAAACCGGAGGCAAGTCTTGGACTTGTCCTGATTGAGATGACAAAAGCTTCGAAACAGATCAAAGAGATCTTGTATTGAGATAGGGGGATTATATGAAACAGGTAACAACCGGTGTAAATGGTCTTGATGCAATCCTTGGCGGAGGATTCCTGAGACCTTCGATTGTATTGGTTGCAGGCAATGCAGGTACCGGAAAAACAACGCTGGTAATGCAATCACTTTTCAACTGCGCCAAAAACGAAGAAATTTGCATGTATATTACAGCGCTATCCGAACCCATAGCCATGATAAATAATTTCATGTCCAAATTTTCTTTTTATAATATTTCGCTTCTTGGAAAAGGTAATGTGAAGTATGTGCCTATTGGAATCGATATAATCCACAACGGGTCCAAAGCTATTATACAGGAATTGGAACGGAATATCGAAACAATAAGGCCTGACAGGATCGTAATTGATTCTGTGAACGTATTTTCCTATGGGCTGAATGAAGAATCACAGCGGGAGTTCTACTATGATTTCTTTACAAGCATGAAAGGATGGAATTCGCTTGTCCTGATAACTGGAGAATTTACCGAGGATGAGCTTATTAAAAGCACATTGAGCTATATGGTCGATGGGATCATCTATATCAGCAACGAACCTTTTTATGAAAGCAATATGCGCTACCTGAACGTTCTTAAGATGAGGGGATTGGAATTTCACGGTGGTAAACATTCCTGCAAGATCAAAAAGGACGGATTCAATGTATTCCCAAGGTTGCATTCAAAAGCAAGGACATCTTTTTCCAGGGAAAGGATATCAACCGGTATAAAAGGACTGGATAAAATGACCGGAGGAGGGTTTATAGGCAGTTCTTCAATTTTGGTTTCTGGCTCCAGCGGAACAGGAAAAACAATACTTGGAATGCAGTTCATCATGGATGGGCTCTTAAAAAATGAACCCGGTATAATTGTTTCATTTGAAGAGGATATAGAACAGATCCGTGAAAATTCGACCATGTTCAACTGGAACCTGAAGGAATTTGAAAATAAGAACCTTCTTAGTATTATATCCCCGCTTGAATACGATGCATATGAACTGGCGCTTCTGATCGAAGAAACAATTGATACAATAAAAGCAAGACGTTTGTTGCTGGATGGGGCTGGGAGGCTCCAGAGAATGTTACCCCAATATGCGCAGTTGCCCGAATATATGGGAAATTTCAATAATATTTTAAAAAATAAGAATATAACCGCCGTATATACTAATGAGTCCTCTAACCTGACAGGAGCAACACAGATAACAGGAATGGGTATCTCGCCATTTATGGATACTGTCGTCCTGTTAAGGTATGTTGAGATAAAAAGCGAGATGCGAAAAGCCATATCTGTGCTTAAGATGAGGGGAAGTGAGCATGACAAAGAGATAAGGGAATTTGTTATCAGCGAAAATGGCGCTGAAATAAAAATGCCTTTTAGCGAATACTCGGGCTTATTATCAGGAAATCCCGTTAAGACACCTTCCCAGGCGTTTATGGAAACGTTCAAAAAATAGCATTTATGGATCCGAATCTACTCCAGGAATTGTTAAATCTCTATTCGTGGGGCATAGCTAGTCTGATTGTGATTATTCTAGCTGCTATTGCTCTTTTTTACCAAAATAAATTTGGCATTAATACTTATTATTACTTCTACATTATACCGGTAATTATATTTGTTATAGTAAGGCTGCAATTTTTTGCTGTTTTTAGCAAGGAAACAGAGTTTATGGAATTCATTGGCTCTGTGATTTCTTTCCTGGTAACTTTTTCCCTGTACAGGAAAATGGTAGGTGTAAAATGAGTAATTTTATAGGGTTATTTGATTTTTTTTCTTTTCTAATGTTTTCATCAATTCTTTATATCCTGAGCGTTATAAGCAAAAAATTGGGTGAAACCATGGGACTCAAAAAATATTACTATCTTTATTACATAGGAATATTTTTTATACTGTTCGGTTCGGTAATTATGGTTCTATCTTATGATATCCTGGAAAGGCCAAAATTATTCGGATATCTTTGTTATTCGATCGGACTGACCCTTGGCTTCATCGCATCTTTAAAATACTGGGGCTGGCTTATTAAAGAATTATTTAGAGGATAATCCAGATGAAATATGCGACTCTACTATTCTTTTTATTGATGGTATTAATTTCAGGCTGTCTTGATAAAACAGAAAAAATAAACCTGAGTGCTGTAGAAGAGCCTCAAAAAGTCATAAATGATCCGGCAGTCAGGGTGGCGATTGCTTCACTTGTTTCCCCAAAGGAATCATACGAATATTACGAAGATATGATCCAATATATCTCGCAAAAAATTGGCGGTTCTGTGAAAATCGTACATAGAAGAAGTTACAAGGAAATCAATGATCTTATAAAAGATAATGAAATAGATTTTGCTTTTGTTTCTGGCGGCGCGTATATTGAAGGAAAATCAGAATTCGGGATGAAGCTGCTTGTGGCGCCAGTAGTAAATAACAATACAACATATAATTCTTATATTATAGTCCAGAATGAAAGCAATTATACAAATCTAACTGACCTTCGTGGAAAAAAATTTGCTTTTTCTGATCCGTTATCAAATTCGGGACAACTTTATCCAGCATACAGGCTTTACCTCATCAATGAGACACCTGACTCTTTCTTTGGAAAAGACGAACAGGGGAAAAATAACTTGTTTTATACATTCAGCCATGATAATTCAATAATTGCAGTCGCGGAAAAGTTGGCGGAAGGAGCGGCTGTTGACAGTCTTGTATATAATTATTTAAAAGAAACCCACCCTGAAATAATAGCAAAAACAAGGATTATTGAGATTTCACCGCCTTTCGGTATTCCTCCGATCGTTGTATCAAAGGATATCGATCCTTTCCTGGAAAAAAAACTACGGAATATTTTCCTTAATATGAACAACGATGAAGAAGGAAAGAAAATCCTGGCAAATATCAGGATTGAAAAGTTTACTAATCTAAATGATAGCGCTTATGATTCGATCAGGGAAATGAGGAAACACGTATCATGAGCAGCCTGCGTTTCCGGATCATATTATCTATGTTGGCCATTATATTTTTGATAGTAGCAGGCTCATATTTTGTGATCCAGGACATAGAAACCGGAATAATCGAAGGGGAATTCAGGAATGAAGGGTTCCTGCTGGCAAATAACCTTGCTTCCGAAATTACAAATGATATTCTGATTGATGACCTGGTTGAGGTCAGGAAATCTGTTGATAATTCTAAGAATAACTATCCTGAAATCGAATATATTTTTGTGACTGATTTGCAGGGATACGTGATCGTTCATTCATTCGATAACGGTTTCCCAAAAGCTCTGATGAATTATACTAAACCGGAAGATGTTAAGAAAGAAGAAATAATATCCACGGATAAAGGTGTCATCCATGAATTTGATGCGCCGCTTTTTAAAGATATCGGGTATGTACATATTGGTTTATCCGAGAATAGAGTGAGAGGGCAAATACTTGATGCATCAAGGAAACTTTTGTATTTAGCCATTTGCGCTATGATCCTTGGCGGAGTTTTTGTATATTTTATCGGAAAACGATTAACTGAGCCGGTCACAAGACTTACTGAGGGAGCAAAAAGAATAAACAAAGGCATTCTTGACCAGAAGATTGAAGTGAGTTCCAGAGACGAAATGAGTGAACTTGCAAATACCTTTAATGACATGGCTTCAAGCCTTGATCAAAAGATCCATGAACTCATTTCCTCCAAGGAAAAAACCGAAGAAACGGAGAAATACCTGGAAACATTGTTCGATAGCATTGAAGATGGCATCATAGTCGTAAACACCAACCATGAGATCATCAAAATGAACCGCTCTTTTCTGAACATGACCGGGAAAGAGGAAAAAGATGTGTTGGGAAAAACATGCCATGAGATGATTTTTGGGGTTTTGCCATCAAAAGATCAAAAAGAAAAATGTCCCATTAATACATTATTGCAGTCAAAGGCACCTATCAGGTTCGTGCACGAAATAGAATCCGATTATGAAAAAAAAATCCTGGAAATAAATGCATCCCAGTTCCTGGATAAGAAAGGAATTCAAAATATAATAATGGTAATAAGGGATGTAACAGGGCACAAATTTATTGAAGATCAAATTATACTTCGAAACCGTGAACTTGCAGCTCTTAACGAAATATCAAATATCATCCGTGAGACTTTCGATCTTGATAAGATATTATCCCGATCACTCGAAACCATACAGGATTTAACAGGTATGGAAAGCGCAGATGCATATCTCTTCGATGAAAAAATCCAGGGATTCCTGCCCAGGATACATATTGGGACGGAAAATGTTTGTGATAAAATTGAATTTAAAAAGATCAATGAGGTCCTTATTGTTGAAGATTTGAAATCAAAAGATAAATCCAATGAAATGTCAATGTATTTTGCAATTATTCCTCTTAAATCCAAGGATAAAGTTCTCGGAGTAATTACTATTTGCAGCAAGAAAAGTCATATTTTTTCAAGCCGGGATAAAGAACTTTTCTCTGCAATAGGAAGCCAGATCGGGATCTCTATCGAGAATATTACTTTTTTTGAAAATATCAAATATCTTAAAGATTTTAACGATGATATCCTGAATAATATAAATATGGCTATACATGTTGTTGATACTGACCTGAAAATACTTGCCGTTAACAATGAATTGATAAAACTTGCAAGAGGCAGTCTCAAGAAAGAAAAAATAATTAATAATCATCTTTTAAATGTGTACCCCTTCCTAAGAGAGACAAATGTAGAATTGGAATATAAGCATGTTATCGAAACAGGCGAGATATTCCTTAGTGAGGAAAAAACACAATATTATGGGGACACGATTTATACAAGTACAAGCAAGATCCCAATTAAAGATAAAAACGGGAAAGTTGAAAAAATCATTACGGTCATCAAAGATATATCTGAAAAGAAAAAACTTGAAGAAGAACTTAAAGATTCTTATGAAGAAATGAAATTGACTTATTCAAAACTTCAGGAACTTTATAAGATCAAAGACAATTTCCTTTCTAACATATCCCATGAACTCAGGACCCCGCTAACATCTGTTATAGGGTACACGGAGTTGATGCTTGATGAAAAATTAACTGAAAAACAAAGACATATGACTGAAATTATTTTTCGCAATTCTAAACGGCTATCAAGGCTGATCAAGAGCCTTCTTGATTCCCAGCTTATAGAATCAAGGAATCTCCATTTGGCAGGGGAAATGGTCGTAATCAATGAGATCATAGCAACAGTAGTCGAGGATATGAAAAATATGGCTGCAGTTAAAAATATACCAATAAGGATAAATATACCAGATAACCTTGTTGTTGAGGGTGATATTGAAAGGTTGACGCAGGTATTTTCAAATCTTTTGGATAATGCCATTAAGTTTACAATTACAGGCGAGATAAATATTAGAGGAGAAATGGAAAACCAAAATGCTCATATACAGATTAGCGATACAGGAATTGGAATTCCACAAGACAAGGTGGAGAAATTATTTGACCGGTTCTACCAGGTGGATTCATCGGACGAACGTAAATATGGAGGCACAGGATTGGGTTTGTGGATTTCAAAGAACATAATAGAAGCTCATGGTGGCAGGATATGGGCGGAAAGTAAAAATAGTGGTAGTACCTTTCATGTTTTATTGCCAAAATCGGTGAAATCATGAATACGAATAATGCACCTAAAAAAGTTCTTGTAGTGGATGATGAACCAGATACTCTGGAACTTGTCAAACTGGTGCTTGAAAGTGCAGGTTTTGAAGCAATACTTGTCAATAACGGGATGGAAGCCCTGGCTAAAATAGATGCCGGAAAACTGGACCTTGTGCTTCTTGATATAATGATGCCGGACATGGATGGATGGGATGTATTCCGGAAAATAAAGGAAAGAAATACAACTATTCCCATTGCAATTTTAACAGCTAAAGCGCAAAATATTGATAAGCTGCTGGGGTTGCATGTTTTAAAGGCCGATGATTATATTACTAAACCATTCGGGAAAAACGAATTGATCGGGAAAGTCAGGAAATTGACCGGATCGTCATAAAAACAGGAACAACCGTAAATTAATAATACATTCGATACTAAGGAGATATCATGCAGGAACAAAAAATTGTAAATCCCTTCTATACCGAAGAGAGATGGCAGAACTGGATAAATCAGGTCAAAGAAAGCGGCTTTAAGATCGATGACCAGCAAAAAGGAGCGATTTTTGTCAATATGGAAGATGACATAGTCCTTGCATGCCTGAAAATAATAGCAAAACATGATAAGAATTTATTATCAAAAGAAGAAGCAATAAAACAGATTTCAGAGGTCAAGGAAATAGCCCTGAAACAAATTGAGCCCATTTCCGAAGATATTGATATGATGATCGAATCAACGCAAGTATCTTTAATGGGTGTTTTTGCATCATGTGAATGTTATATAGAGAAAGCGTTTGAGAAAACAAAATCACTTAAACCCCTGATCAAGAAAGCAATCGAAGCTGAAAAGGAAGAGAATATGGGTGCAGTATTAGGGAATATTGCCGAGATAGGTGCAAACATCCTTTCCGGCGGAAAAATAAAGGATAAAGACTTTGAGGATATTCCTGAAGGGCTTGTTGCGGAATGGCTGGATGGGATAGATTCAATAAGAGCTGCCATGATAGGTGATACGAGTTATCGCGATGATGAACCGGATGAGGGAAGCTGATTTTTTATTCTGAACACGGATGACACGGATCGCGCGGATTTTCACGGATATTAATGATCGTGCGTATCTGCGTCAACCGTTGCGCCAGTTGGCGTCGCCCACACGTATGGCTCTTGCCATACGTGGAGATCGGTGTTCTATTCACGATTTCCTTCTTTACCAATAATTGATCAATATGCTTATACATAACATCTTAGGCCTGGAAACAACGGATAATATCTATTTCATAGAAGAAAGCTACGCTTCCATGAAAAACAATACTTTAACGCTGCAATACCTTGAAAATATAAGGGATGATCCTGACGCAGAGGTTTCAGGAATAAAGGATGAAAAAGGCAATATCATCGGAATAGTTCTTTTCAGTCCTGAATCAGATGAAGAAGAGGAATTTCATGCGATCTTTACGAACATAATTTCATCAAGACCTGTTCCAAATCAAAGCAGCCGGATATTTTCTGAAATTGCCCGTGATCTGAAGTTCGATAAATTCTATACTATTAATTCTAATGAATTTAACACAGCGATCATCGAATATTATTCCATTTCCCTTGTGAATCGGCAATTATGCGAGAACTGCCATATTCCCAAGGAGCCATATAATATGGTATATATCGAGAGCAGGAATGCAAGGCTAAAAGATATTCTTGACAAATATAAACTCAAGGGTGATATACTTGAAATCTGCTGCGGGAACGGGATGTCCACGCTTCCGCTTCATAGAGCAGGATATGATCCGATGGCGATTGATAATGATAAATGCCAGATATGCCAGGGATTTGAGCATGATGTTCTTGACCCGAAGAGGACGATCGTTCTTGATGCAACAAGAATTTCGGAGTTTTTTGAGCCGAATGCTTTTGATACGATAGTGGGTTTTATGCTTGGCACCATATATTCATTTAATAAAAGCCTCTGGGAAAATATGATGGCTGAAGCGGTCAGGGTCTTAAAACCCGGAGGAATGATTCTTTTGACTGTAAATAAAAAAGAAGAGATCGAAATACTTCAAAACGCGCTTGAAAAGAATGGGATCCACGGTAGCTCAATTGATAATATGGATGGCAAAGGCATTTACGACCAGTGGTTATATTTAGGGACTAAATAAATGGCGCGAGACAGAAGAGATTTTTTTTACAGGAAAGCAAAAGTGGATGGATACCGCTCCCGTGCCGCTTATAAGCTCAAGCAGATAAATGAAAAATTCAAGCTTATTGAAAAGGAGGATACTGTTATTGATCTTGGCGCGGCGCCGGGAGGCTGGCTCCAGGTCGCAAAAGAACTATCCGGTGGAAAAGTTGTTGGTGTGGATATTTTGCCTATCGAGGAGATCGAAGGTGTGGATGTGATTAAAGGGGATATTCGTCTTGACCGGACTGTTGAAAAGATCAGGAGCAAGATCAAAAAGGAAGGCGCTGATGTTGTCCTATGTGATGCAGCGCCAAATATGTCGGGAAGCTGGAGCTATGACCATGCCCGATCTATTGATCTTGCAACTTCAGCTTTTGAATGCGCAAGGAAGCTCCTCAAGAACGGGGGAAGTTTTGCGGTAAAGGTATTCCAGGGAGATATGTTCCCTGATTACCTGAACAAGGTTCGTGGAAGTTTTGGAAAGGTCCAGGCTTTTTCACCTGAAGCGTCAAGGGCGGCGAGCGCTGAAATATATGTGATCGGGAAAGAATTATTGACCGATGCGGTCAAAATGGACGGGGAATATGAAGTGACGATAGAGGACATAGGCGCAAGCGGGGACGGGATCGCCAGGGTAAATGATTTCGTTGTGTTTGTGAAGGATGCGCAAAAAGGAGAAAAACTCAAAATTCGCATAAGGTTCATAAAACCCAATTTTGCTTTTGGGGAACGGATCGATTGAAATTTGTATCTGCGGATAAAAATTTCCTGGCGTTGAAAAAACCGTCCCGATATTAGAAAATAAGATGCAAATCTTTATTAATCATTGGATTTAAATCGTTCTTAGAAATACATGGAACTTAAAAAAATCGAGAAAATCCTGCAAAAGGAACCTGAACAGGCAGCTGAGGAATTGCTGAAGGAAGTTGAAAAAACATATGGCGAGGTTCCCTATATTCTTAATTTCATGAAGGAATCGCCAGAGCTGCTGGTCACCAAGATACTGTATGATAATTCAATAATCCGCGAATTCAAACGGATGGATGCAAAAACAATCGAGCTTATTTCCATTGGGGTTTCAGCGGCGCTGCGGTGCGACCACTGCCTGAAAATGCATATCCGTGTGGCACAGCGCCTGGGAGTTACGAAAGAAGAGATTTTTGACGCGATCCTGATAGCAGGCACGCTTTCCAATGCAGCCGTACTTGCCGAGGGTACACGCGCGATGGATTCTGAAAAGTTGGGTCTTTCGGATAAAGAAAAATGCAGTATTTGCGGGATACCTGATGAGAAAGAGTAAAACACGAATATAACGAATCCGTAAGTTACTTTTTCGGCTCAGTTCCAAGAACATTTATCATCTGGATAAGTTCGGTGAACGCTGCTATCTCGTTTGAAATAACCTCTTCTTTTGTCATGGAAATGCTCATCTCGCCGTCAACTGTAAGCAAATCCGGCCCTCTTCGAACAAGCCTGTCTTTGCCATCGGCTACCAGTATTTTCTTTATTTCAGGGTCATGAACAAATGCCCTGCCCGGGAAAATTACTGTTTCTTTTATTGCAGATAAATCCAGTGCTTTTATATCCTCAATAGTAATGAGACATCCAATATCTTTTTTTACAGGAATTGCATTCACAAGACCGCCAAGCTTATTGAAAATCTCATTTAACAAAGGTGCTGCGACTTCACTTGTAATAATTGTGGCTTCTTTCTTGATCGGGGGTAATCTTGAAAGCGCGTCAGGTTCATTTCGGATAGCAAAGGGTGAGCCAGTCTCAGGATCATAAAGAGGAGTGCCGGTTACGCGAAAATCAAACTTTTCATTAATATCATCTACTATGGATTTGAATTCAGGGATTGTGTGTGGGACAACTCCTTCCAGAACGGGTGAATTATTAAGGATCAAACCCTGTTCATTTGAATTTGCAAATCGCATCAGTATGAGCCCTTTAATGCCCATTTCCTCAAGGTCAGCACAGGTTTTCAAAAGCACATCGCCGTCATTTATTCCCGGAATAAGTACCGCGGCAGCATAGACATCGCAATTGCCGCAAAAGACGCGTAACGCCTCCAGTGAATCTTCAGGCGTCTTATCATTCATGTATTTTCGCCGAAGTTCGGGGTCAGTTGCGAATACCGTGAAGGTAATTTCGTTAACTCCATGTTCTATAAAGAAGAGTGCATCCTGCTTATTCAGTCCCTTTCCGCTTGTGTAGCCAAGATGGATGGGTTTCTTATATTGCGAGAGGAATTTCACCAGTGGCTTCAATTCAGGATAACAGCTTACATCCCCTCCTCCACTCACATTGAATTTTGAAACGTTCTTATTGAAATAAACCGCCTGGTTGATCTCCTGTGCCACAACAGAGAGCGATTTAAAGCTCGAATAACTTTCCCTGACACTGTTTGTGCAGTAATTGCAGCCCTTCTGGAATGGCATGCAGTATTTGCATCCGAACGCCGGGATTTCTTTTACTCCTTTGAAATAACAATATCTGCAAAAACCCCGGCAATCAAGACCGGGACGCCCTCCTATGTCAGCAAGGATTTCCATGCCATCACGAAATGTAAGAAGGTCATTTAAACCTGTTGGTGAAACGATATTATAATGGTTTTTATCTGGATTGAATAGAAAAGGTAGAGGATATTCAAGAGTTCTTGGATAGATTGTGGATAGGATAGGAAGTGAATCTTGATGATTTGTATTTATCCTCTACGCAATCAATAATTAGCATATGCTTTAATAGCATTTTTCCAAGATTATACCCAAATTTACTCCAAATTTTTGATAATAATTATGACTATTTGATTAGAAACGATGATTAGAAAAGGTAGAGGATTTCAAGAGTTCTTGGATAGATTGTGGATAGGATAGGAAGTGAATCTTGATGATTTGTATTTATCCTCTACGCAATCAATAATTGGCATATCCTTAAATAGCATTTTTCCAAGATTATACCCAAATTAACGCCTAATCTTCGAGTGGAAACTGCTACGGAAAGGTTTTAATGGATAGCGTATCAATGAAAATATCATGTTCGAGAAACAACAAATCAATATAGGTCATCTTTCGACTTTATATCATACTTCTTTTATTCTAATGGGCACGGACTGGCTTGAAAAGGTCGGTATAAGGGCAACCTGGAAACTTTTTGCCTCAGGACCCGATATCGTGAAAGCTTTTGCAAACAAGGAAATCGATATCGGATATATAGGTCTTCCTCCTGCGATAATCGGAATTGATCGCGGTGTTCCTATTATATGTGTGGCCGGTGGGCATGTAGAGGGAACAGTCCTGATCGCACATAATGAGTACAGAACGCTTTCTGAATTCAGGGATTTTGAAGCTGTCATGCGGCAATTTGAGGGAAAGATCATCGGGTCCCCTCCAAAAGGCTCGATCCATGATGTAATAATAAATAATATTATAAACGAGGCAAAATTAGAAATCAGGGTACAGAATTTCTCATGGACGGATTTTGTTCTTGAGGCGCTCATCGACCGGGATATTGATGCTGCTGTTGGTACCCCGTCACTTGCCACGGCGGCTGCGCACGCATGTGAAGCAAAAATAATCATCCCGCCCGATCAACTCTGGAAGAATAATCCAAGTTACGGGATCGTCATCAGAAAGGATTTGATTAAAAATCCTGACATTATATTGCGATTTCTCCAATTGCATGAAAAAGCCAGCAACTTCATTCGAAAAGAACCCCGGAAGGCTGCAAAAATCGTCTCAACTTTGATTGGAATAGTAGATGAGGATTTTGTACTTAGCACTTACGGGATTTCTCCGAAATACTGCTCCATGCTGTCATCAGGTTTTGTTTCATCAACAATGGATTTTGTTCCTGTACTTCACAAGTTGAAATATATATCGCGAATTATATCAGAAAATGAAATATTTGAATATGATTTTATCAATAAAGTGCATAAAGAACCGCATCATTACGATTCATGATACGATCAATTCTTATAAAATGGTTCTCTTTTTTCCATTGCAAGCCCCATAAGCTCCATTATTTCATCCGGTTCTTTATTATTTACATCCACGAGATTGTCATTCCTTAAAAGACAGGGCTTGAGCATTCCATCGGATGTGACACGCAGCCTGTTGCAATTGGCGCAGAAATGGGAATTATCGATCGGGCGGACAAGTTCAACTTCGACCCCATCTATATGGTACTTCTTTCTCCTGTGCATGGCGCGCACTTCGATATTTGAAGCTTTCGATTCCAGGTATTTTTCCACTGTCCCTAAATTGACCTGGAATTCTTTCATCTTATTAAAATCCATCAATTCTATTAATTGCAGGATGACCTTCCCGTCAAACTTCTGTATATAATTCATCATTTCAGGGATCTCACCTTCATTTATCCCCTTCAGGAGAACCATATTCAGTTTGACAGGCGTGAGATCACTCTCAACAGCCGCATCTATCCCTTCAAGAACTTTTCCCACATCGCCACCTGTCACTTTCCTGTATTTTTCAGGAGAAAGGGAAGGAAGGCTTATATTTATCCTATCAAGTCCGCTATCTGCAAGGCTTTGCGCCTTTTGTGCTAGAAATATACCGTTTGTTGTTGCTGAAATATCCTTAAGAGGAGGGAGAGCCTGTATTATTTTGTCTATATCATCCCTGATCAATGGTTCCCCCCCTGAGAATTTTACTTTGTCAACTCCAAAAGCACTGGAAGCTCTCACGATATTTGATATCGTCGCGACAGTCATTTCATTTTTCATTTCCCGCGTTTCCCCTTCGCGATGACAATAAATGCATCTAAGGTTACATCGGTGGGTGAGTGAGATACGAAGGCTTCGGATCTTTCGTCCATAAGAGTCTGACAATTCCATAGAAATCAATAATTATTATCTATAAGTATTATCCACCTGTTACGACTCTCAGGATATCAACATTATCAGGAGACACTTTATCATCTAGAGGCACAGGATTGCCATTTCGGAAAACCAGTACAATTTCCGGATTAATATGAAGAGATCCCAGGAGCTCTTCATATGTTGAATCCGGTGAAACATCCATATCCTGCTCTTTAACACCCCCTGAAAGTATTTTCACCCTTATATTCAATATTATTCCTCGGGGAGTTCCTCAAACTCCGATTTTCCTTTTGTCAAATCCACAAGATGCTCATCCATCAGTTTGTTGTCCTGGGTCTTTTGTTTCTTTTCGCCTTTTCGTTCAATTCCTCTCTTTTTAAGTTTTGACATAGTTTTACCTCGCATCTTTTCGATTTTCAAGCTTTGTCTTTAGATTTTTCTATCATTCGATATTTATGATCTGGTTTATTTATGTATTATTTAAAAATTGAAACGATCTGTTTTCCCATACATACTTTGGTTTCGTTCATTTATTAATCTTATGTATGGACTGGTTTTTGCCTGAACCTGTGCCCTACCATTCCACAAGTGAATATTTCCTGCTTCCACACCCTATTTTTTCGGCAGCTTCGATATGTATCGAGGGGTTGACTCCCCAAACATGATATATTGACTTTCCATCCGGTTTCATCCGTTCATTTATAAGGTCGATCGTTGCAGCATCGATCGCTACTGGATTTTTCCCACCCAGTATTCCTATGTCCTTTACAAAATGCTCTGCCGAAAAATTAAAGCAATCACATCCGGGCGTTATGTCATAAACCCAGTTAATATAACCGATGCGCCCGCGAAGCGCCCTGATGGGAGCAAGCGCTGCTTCACCCAATCTTTGTTGCATTTTATCCGTAGCATCAACAGGTGGAATGATCGCTTCCTGCTGGCAGGCATCAGCACAGGATAACTCACCGCAGCATTTTTTAGGGTCTATTTGGGGCGGTGTTATTGCTCCCCATGGGCATACTTCCACACAGTCGCCGCATTGGATGCATTTTTCAGGGTCGATCGAGGGTCTTCCTACCTCATGCACCTTGATCTTCCCGGCCCTATCAAGACAGCCCATGCCAAGATGCTTCACCGCGCCCCCGAATCCAGACGCAGGATGACCTTTCCCGTGTGAGATGACTATCATGGAATCGGCCTGCGCTATCCCCGAAGCGACCGTTATCTTATCAAGTGCCTCCCCATCGATCTGTATCTCTTTTCCATCGCCGCCTCTTAATCCGTCTGCCACGATAAATGGAGCATTCATGCTTGCATGAGTGAAGCCATTCATGGCCGCGCCCTGGATAAGCTGGGCTGCATTGAGTTTCATGCCTTTGTATAATGTGGTGGTGTCAGTTACAAATGGTATTCCGCCTTGTTTTATTACAAGGTCAACAACGGTCCTGACAATGACAGGCCTTACATGTGTGGTATTGCCATATTCACCCGGATGAATTTTGATCGCTACAATATCACCGTCTTTCACAGGTGATATTTCCGGGAATATCCTTTTTACCTGTTCCACCTGGTTGTCCTGTGGTTTTGTTACCCTGGCATCTTTGAAAATTATCTTATTCAATGACCATCACATCCTTTTATTATTATATATGGCAACATTGTTAATGAAGATTTTCAATTTGAATTGAATAAATTGTAATTTTTTCATACTTAAGTCTTTATCCTGCAAAATCCAATGAAATAAGTATGCGCATCGCATTCATTCTGCATGGGCCTGAAATAGTAGATACGGGCTCAGCCAGGAAGATCATCGATATTTTCAAAAAAGAACATGAAATAATCGCAAAACTGGGCGGAACAATGGGAAGAACGGCAGTCCTGGATGCTGGTCTTGAAAATATCATCGATATTTCACGCGGTCTTACGCCAAGTGAGACTATCATCTCCCTGAAGAACGATATAGACCTTGCGATACTTCTTAACCATGGGAAAACCATGGATACGGGTCGCTATTTCGGGAAGATCATAGCATCAAGGATAGATAATTTATTGCCTTTTGTCCATATCGAACGCCCGGATAGCGGTGGAAGCATAATCTACTACCACCCTCATGCAAAACGATGCGCGCAGTTTGTCAGGAATTTCCTGGCAAAATACGATAATGCATATGATCTCCCGGTTGAATTTGGAAGACCTACACCAACATATGTAAAAATCCAGGACGATCAGGTGGTTCGCCGCATAGGAGGTGCGTTCACAGGTGAAAATATTCGTCTTGATGGGGTGGTTATAGGAGAAGTTATCAAACCTGATGTCGAGATCGTATGCAAAGATGGAACGATTATTGAAACGCGGGGAATAAAAGAAAAACCACATGGTCTTGAAAAATTGGAGAACCGAAGGATAGACCTTTTTATGGCAAAGGTAAAGACTGGTGGCATAAGGAGAACAAAACATAAACCAAAGATAGAAAAGGCCATGCCAGGAAAATCCAGCCAGGAGATCGCCATAATTGACCACTGTGCAGAATCAACATTTGAACTTGTAAAAAATGCAGGGCTTGTTATAACTGTGGGAGACGATACCACAACAATAGCGGCTGATATCCTTGTGCGTCTTGGAATTCCTGTGATCGGCATTATTGATGGGGATATAGATGGAGTTCTTGAAAACACGGTTGTTCCGGAGGGGTCTGTGATCATCCGGGTGCGACAAGGATTTGATGATATCGTTGGCCGGGAGGTTTCCAGGGAATTTTTTGGAGAAAAAAGATATTTATGCCAGGACAAAAATGCTTTGATCGGAAAAGTACTTTTGCTTGCTGAAAAACATGTGGTTGAAGTGACTTATTATTAACTAATTTCAAGCAAACCTAACACCAGATGCGCCATCTTCTTTGCAGCGATGTATTAAAAAAATTAACAACGAACTCACAGCGAACTCCAAACGAACTCATGACGACTGGAGTTCGATGGAAATCTCAAAGCAAAGTTCTCCGTGACAAATTGAGCCTGACTCAACTCAAATATACGATATATTAATTACAGCCCACTGACATTTAGACAAAACCCCAGATAGGGCGCGTGGCCTAGTCCGGATATAGCGGCAGCCTCCTAAATCATATTGGAGTTAGCTGTAGATCGGGGGTTCGAATCCCCCCGCGCCCGTTCATAATACAAATTGGTGGTTTTTATGGAGTAGTATAAATCCCAGGACTTGCCGTAATTCTAAACCTTGAATATATGCGCATAAATGACATCTGCTTTTTGTATTTTTCTGTCGTATTTTTACTTTCCAGAAAAAGGACGGGTTAAAAAGAATTTTTTATAAATAATCAGCAAAAAAAAAACAAACCGATTATGTTATCGGTAATGATACCCCATCATGCCTGGAGCTGGAGTCATTGAGTACACAATAGTAGATGTTATTGCTCCTAATACGGCGTAGATAACCACCAATGCAATAATTATTACGATAGTATAGGTCAATGCATTTTCCTTCGGTGTTTCCATAAGTAATGGCACGCCAAGGTAGAGGATATAAAGACCATAAAGTGCAAACAGCAAGCCTATAGCGCCTAAAATGGGTATGATATTGAATACTCCTCCCAGAAGTACTGGAGTATATGCGTATGCTGCAAGCTTCATTGCCTGGTTCTCATTTTGTTTTGAGGCAAAGTTGGGTGCAAGGATATTAATTACCATACCGGTTACATAAAAACCAACGATACTCAAAATATAAGTCAATACGCCTCCAACAATGGCTGTTTGGATTGGCAATTTAAAACTACCAAGAAATCCCACATTGATTCCTACTAATCCCATACCAATAATATAAGCAACCGCCGGTATTATTGCCAGGATCGCTATATATTGCTTGATCAGGTAATCATTACTTATTTGTTCAGATTTCACTTTGTTCAATTCAGCCTGTGGATTTTTTACAATGCTAACCGCCCTATCAATTTGTTCCATATTATTCCCACCTCAAAAATTATTACTTGAGATACATTCAACTCAATTTAATAATTTATTATAATTGTTAGAAACGATACTATAAAAAACTTCCGAGATATGAGGTTGTGGGACAACAATATCATATTTAACCTTTCTTGCTTGAACCACCCCATCTTCCGGAAATATGATTGCATCCCATAGGGCTGTGGGACATAATTACGTGGGGTACAAGTTTAACAAATTATGCCAGACACCAGTGCAGGTTAAAGCAGTACTTATCCTATCATCCCTTTTTTGTCCCACCGTCCATCCAAACATTCTTTTATCTGCTGAAAATCCTGA
>JAPZAP010000088.1 GCA_027460585.1 Candidatus Methanoperedens sp.
AATAACAATGGCGCTTGACTTAGGAATAGCAATAGGGCTTTTCATAATATTCCTGATTGTATTGATAGGTCCTTTCAAAATTAAAATCATTGAACAGAATCTTGAAGTATTTCTTTTCATTTGTGGAGTTCTTGCACTCACAATATCAGGCTTTGCAAAACTTGTTGACGCAGCCGGAGCGGTTATAGAAACCGGCTGGAGAATGGACATCATCAAAGAAGCATTAGTCGCCCCCCTTTACATCTCCAACACCTATCATTTACCAATAGGCATCGTGCAGGTTGTACTGGTTGTCGGATTGATTATCTACAAATGGCACAAACCCATCCACGGCGCGATAAGGACAATGACCGAAAAACTTTCATTAAAGGTCATGGCGTTCATACTCATCGCAGTCCTCGGTCTTTTTTCAAGCGTGATTTCAGCTATTCTTGCAGCCATCATACTCGTGGAGATGGTAAATGCCCTGCCGCTTACAAGGAAATCAAAAGTTGACCTCACCGTCATAGCATGTTTTTCAATCGGTCTTGGCGCCGCGCTCACACCTCTTGGCGAGCCTCTTTCAACAATAGCCATATCCAAGCTACAAGGTCCTCCATTCCATGCCACTTTCGGATACCTCATTCAACAGCTTGCAATTTATATTATCCCCGGAATAATTGCTTATGGTATAGTGGGAATGTTCTTCCTTGGAAAAGTAGATCCAAAAGACGAGGGCATGAAAGCTGAGGATTATAAGGAAACATTGAAGGATGTAATAATGAGAGCAGTCAAAGTATATGTGTTCATCATGGCGCTTGTTTTCCTCGGCGACGGCTTCAAGCCCATAATCTTTGAATACATCGCACATATGCGTCCGGAGGCGCTCTATTGGGTGAATACTGTGTCCGCTATCCTTGATAATGCAACTTTGACAGCAGCAGAGATAGGACCATCCATGACACAGCTACAGATTAATGCCGCGCTTATGGGACTGTTAATAGCTGGCGGCATGCTGATACCCGGAAACATCCCGAACATCATCTCGGCAGGAAAACTTGGCATCACAAGCAAGGAATGGGCAAGGCTTGGAGTACCATTGGGATTTGTAACCATGGTAATCTACTTCGTCATCCTGTTTGTGCCAAAATACCTGGGATACGGAAGTTAAAATTCAATGCAGGCAACGCCTGCATCTCTTTTTTTTTAAAAAGTCTAACGGGATTATAAAAAAAGGTTTGTTTCAAATTCTTTGCGTACTTTGCGCCTTTGCGGTGGAAAATCCTGACATACTCTGGAAACAATTAATAATTGTCCATCGTAGTTTTCAAACTATTCTTATACTCATCCTTGAGCGAATAGACATTATGGTCGCCCTTTACATCAATCCGAAGAATTCCAAGCCTCGTATTCATGAGACCCACCATTGCTGAAACTCCCCTGTAATTGACATCAAACCCTTCTTTCTTGAGATGGTCAAAAACATTCTCGGTGGTATATGGCTTGTCAGTGAGAAATAACTTCAAAACAGACTTCCTGATACCTGTTTCATCGCGCATCAGGTATTTTGTAAGACGCGTTTTTATTTTCTCATTTCCTTCGATGCTCAGTCAGACCACCTTTTTCCATTATTTGATTTTAAGAGTTTATACCTTTCCATATTTTAAAGAGGCGTCATTTCTGCCACCATCCCATTTTTCATGGGATATCGTTCGATTATTGAAACGCTGCATCCCGCTTTTTTCAGCTCTTCCGCGAGGTCTTCTGCAATCCATGCGGCGGTTTCAACAGAATCATCAAGGACAGAATACATATCTTCCATGACCCCGGCTTCTTTCAGGATATCAAGACATTTTCCCCTGACAACTCCATAAACCAGAGTTCCGTCATCGGTAATCTCATCAAAATACCTTGCAGATTTTTTTGCTATACGTTTGAATCTTTCCCGCATCTGCACGGCGTCCTTGAAGCTTGAGGAACAAAAACGGAGCTTATTTCCGGTTATTGATTCGGCCACCTCTTTGCTTCCGAGGACTGCTGATGAAGCATCATCAACCAGTACGAACCCGCGTTTTTTTAGCTCGCTGGCATTTGTTTCTGAAAATTCAAGCTCGTTTATGTTAAGAAAACCGTCAACTTCCAGAAGTAATGATAAGATTCCGCTAAAATCAGACGCTATAGACGGAATTTCAATTCCGGTAGAAAGCCCGGTTCTGCGAGCGGCAAGGATGGAATCCCTGTAATAAGAGTGATTAATGATTTTCCACGTATCAAGCGGCGGGTGGAACCTTATCTCGTCAAGACCTGCTTTTCGAAGCGATTCAAGTATTCCTATGTTAGGTGAAAGTGCAGTGTATAAATGGATATGGTGGGCGCTGCCAAACTTCTTTTTCAGGAGTTTTATGTAATGGATAACACGCTCAAGGCGCAAAAGCGGCTCACCGCCTGTTATGCCTGTTCCGAGGGCGTCCATTGAAAAAGCCTCTTCTATCAGGTCATTATCATTTTTTACAAGCCTTTCATTTGCAAATATTATGTCCTTTCCACGCCTTTCATTTGAAACCGGGCAGTAAAAGCAGTTCTTGCCGCACAATCCGGTAACAAAAAGCACCATCTTTGCACCCGTGCAGCATAAACGGCATCCTTCAGGAAGGTAATTAAAAAAAGAACCTGAATTATCCTTTTCCATTGGTCTTACTACTTACTTCGGCTTATTATATAATCGCCCAGTTCTTTGAGTTTGGTTTTTGCATAGGTTTCATCGAGGTCTTCAATATGGTTTTTTGCAAGCTCTATCTCTTCTCTTGCGGTTTTTTGCGCAAATTCAATGGAATTCTCAACAAGATGCATGAGCTCCCCGTTATTGCATTTCATCATCATCTCAATTGAAATGCCTGAATTAATGGCATCAAGCAGTACAATGGAAGGTCTTCCCATGAAAAGGTCTTTCTTCACAGGTTTACCAAGGTCTTCCTCTCTTGAAATGCAATCAAGGATGTCATCGCGGATCTGGAAAGCAAGACCGATATGGTTCCCGAACTTTGTAAGGTCGTATATCTGTTTTTTATTTCCCCCGCCAACGAGAGCCCCTACTTCGGCCGCTGAACTGAAAAGCGAACCGGTTTTCCTGAAAGCAAGCTCAAGATAACTCTTTTTATCCTTGGCAAAATCGACAAGTTCCATGGCTTCACCCTCGCCCATACAGAATAATGAATCGGCGATGGCATGGATGAGTCTGGGGTCGCGCGCCGCAATTTTGAGTGAAAGGGCTGCAAGGATTTGCACAGTGAGCAGTGCCATGTCGTTTCCCCACAGAGTATGAATCGTGAACTGTCCGCGTCTTTTCTCGGATTTATCGATTACATCGTCAAGCACGAGAGACGAGGAATGTATTAATTCGATGGATGCCGCTGCAAAACATGCATCTTTTGCAGTACCGCCCACAGCCTCGCAGGCAAGAGTGACAAGCGCGGGCCTGATGCGTTTTCCTTTTGATGCTATTGCATAGGCGACCGCTGCGGCAAGCTCAGGCGGTTTGATATCAGTGAGAAGGTTTGGCAGTTCCGAATCCACGAGGTTTGCGCGCTCGGCTAAAAGTTGCTCAATTTCCATTACTCACATCCATGAAAGAAATACTTGAAAAGTGTTTCTATTTAAACGCATATTCCTTCTCAACTTGAACTGATTATAGATAGATTTTGCCTTTAATGTATCAAAAGTCATTTAATTTTAACTGATTCC
>JAPZAP010000089.1 GCA_027460585.1 Candidatus Methanoperedens sp.
ATGAGAAAAAAGTTACACCTTATGGAAATGGTGCCAAAATAGATGCTCAAAAAAAGCACATAGGTAAAAGAGTATTCGTTATTGTTCTAAAGGACTGATTGTTTGAATGAGAGGGTATCTTTCAATTTTGTCCCACAGCCATCCCATAGATAAGATTTTTAATGTATAAGATAATTTTGTTCTGCAATAAACCCGGAGAAAAAGGATGCCCGTAAAAAAAGAAAAAGAACCACTTATTATGCACCCGCGACCAAGCTCGATAGTCGCTGCACTGTATACACTTAGAGATCTTGATACTGATGTCGTAATATTGCATGGTCCGCCCGGATGCAGCTTCAAGCATGCCCGGCTCCTTGAGGAAGACGGAATGAGAGTTGTTACGACTTCGCTTGATGAAACAGGATTTGTTTTTGGTGGAAAAGATGCTCTTGTGGAAGTGCTTGAAAAAGTCATAGAGCGCTTCCATCCCAAACGCATAGGTATTGTAGGCACATGCGCAAGCATGATTATAGGAGAAGAACTTCACGAGGCGGTTACAGAAGTACAGCCTGATGTACCTGTGATCGAGGTTGAAGTCCATGCCGGATACAGAGATAATACAAAAGGTGTAATTATTGCGCTGGAATCTGCGCTAGCTTCCGGGATCATCAGCGAAGCAGAATTCGAGAGACAAAAAGCCCTGCTTAAGGAAGCCACAATGGTTGAAAAACGGCACGGCGCCGCCAGCAAGGAATATCTCGAACCAAACCGCGGGGATCTGAAATACAAAGTAGCGGAAAGATTGCTAGAATTGATAAAACAGGGGAAAAAAGGGATCAATATACTCAATGCAAAGAAGGAAACTGCTTTTATGTTCGCAGATATAAACCTCGCTGTGGCAGAAGTTGCGCAAAAGCTCGGATACGGTTCAAATATTGTCAATATGGTAAATCTTGATGTAAATGTCGGGCTTCCCAAGAACAGGCGAAACGCCCGTGAGATAAAAGATGACCTGAGCCAGAAAGGTTTTGAGTTCCATCATATTATCGGAGGTCTGGATGAGTATCCCATAGCCGGGAATACAGCAAGCCAGATCATTGGCGAAAAGTACAGCGATTATGATTTTGCGGTCATAGCGGGTGTCCCTCATGCACTTCCTATGGACAATATAAAGAACATGGAATTATTTTCAATAACTAATGGGCCTCGCCAGGTCGTGCCTTTAAAAGAGATGGGACATACCCATGTCGTTGTGGAAATCGACCTGCACCCCAAGACGCTGGGAGTGAGCCACATTGTTGAATCTGAATTCGGAGCTACGCTTCGGGAGATGGCTAAAGATGCCTAAACAGATCGCAATTTATGGGAAAGGCGGCATTGGAAAATCAAGCACAGCTTCCAATGTGGCTGCCGCCTGCGCCGACGAGGGTTATCGCGTTACAATAATCGGATGCGATCCAAAAAGCGATTCATCCATTACACTTCTCCAGGGAAGACGAATCCCCACGATCATGGACCTGATGAGGGAAGAAGTGGATATCAAGGAAGAGGATATCGTATTTATTGGCTACAAAGGTGTTAAATGCGTTGAGATCGGAGGCCCTGAACCGGGCATAGGCTGCGCAGGAAGGGGTATTATCGTTGCTATAAGCCTTCTTAAGAAGATATCAAGTGCAATTGAGGACACTGACCTTGTTATTTACGATGTGCCCGGTGATATCGTGTGCGGAGGGTTTGTCGCGCCTGTCAAGAAAGGACTTGTGAATGAAACATTTGTGCTCACATCTGGCGAATACATGCCACTTTATGCCGCAAACAATATCTGTAAAGGGCTTGCACGACTTGACGTGGCCTTAAATGGTGTGATATGCAACTCACGCGGCGCGCTGAATGAGGAAAATATCGTAAATGAATTCGCAAAAGAGATCGGAAGCCAGCTTCTTGCTTTTATCCCCAAGGATGTGCTTGTCCAGACATGTGAAAGGGATGGTTTTTCAGTCATTGAGAAAGCTCCCAATTCCGAAATTGCAGGAGTATACCGGAAACTTGCCAGAAGCATTATGGGGAAAAGAGTTGGAAAGATCCCTGAGCCGCTTGATGATAAGAGATTAAGGGAATTGACCAGGATATAAGATTTTGGAGTAATGTACTTAATGGAACCGCAGAAACAATTTAAACAACGAACTCGAACAAACTAATACGAACTGTTGAAATGGTTCGTTGTTTTCATAACATGCAACGGTTTTTTGACATTATAGAATGGCAAGAAATAAAATGTGTAAAAATATATGTATTAACCAGTCAATAATACTCCAGTGAATCAAAATGATATCCAAAAACAGATATGAAACTATTCTATTAAAAGAAATTCATGGTCTTTCTGATCTGGAATTATTTAAAGTTATCAAAACTATACATTTCCTCAAAGAAGAAATCCTGAAAGGAAAACGGGAAAATGTGGAAGATGTTCTCAAGTTCGCTGGAATATGGAAAGATTTTCCTCAAAGAGAACTGGATATTTTTTCGGAAATCATGAAAGAGCGAGAGAAATTTAGTGAAGGAAGGACTAAATTTGAATAGCTTAACATTGGATACAGATATCGTAATAGAATTACTAAGGGGAAATGATATCGTAAAAAGAAAAATGGAACAACTTCCTAAAGATACATTGATTCATATAACTGGTCTAACAGTTTATGAATTGTATAAAGGGGTTTCATTTGTTGGGTCGAAAAAGCTGGAAAATGATCTTGAGAAGTTCATAGGGAGTGTTGAAGTTCTTCAGCTTGATTCGTATATCGAGAAGGAAGCCGGGAAAATCTATGCATTACTTAAGAAAAAAGGGGAGATTATAAGTGATGCTGATATTCTGATAGCTGCTACTGTTATTGCAAACAATAGCAAACTGGTTACGAATAATGAAAACCATTTTAAGAGAATAAATGATCTGAAATTTGAAAATTGGATCCAATAATTAATCCACGAATGAGAAGAACATGCCGGGAAACTTAAATATTTCAGGGTCTGTAAAAGACTATCTTGAAAAGATCATAGATGATGATAAAAAAATTTGGGTTAATGATTTCTATACAGAACTCCTGGCAAAAGAAATCATACCTGTCAGTCTCAAACTCATGGTCAGAAAAGAACATTATCAGACTGTTTTTGATGTGTCTGAACTTTTAGCGAAAGAAAGCAAATTGATAATTTCCGGTGGATCAGGTTCAGGAAAAACAATCACGCTCAAATGGCTGAATGCAATTAATCTGCGTTCATCCGCGTTAATCTGCGGTTAAATTTTCGAGTTCACCAACCATTATTTAAATATCCGGAAGATACAACTATATAAAAGGAAAGAAAAAAATGACCGAAATGCTAACAATCCCCCGCATCCTCATCGCAGGTGACCGCTCATCTGCTGGAAAAACCACGATCTCTATCGGCATAATGTCGGTGCTCAGGGATATGGGTTATAATGTCCAGCCGTATAAAGTCGGGCTTGATTTCATTGACCCCAGCTACCATACTGAAGTTACGGGCAGGTATTCAAGGAATCTTGATGGTTATTTGATGTCGAAAGATGCTGTATGTGAGGTTTTTTCACATGCGACAAAAGGCGCTGATATTGCTGTTATTGAAGGCGTAAGAGGGCTTTTTGAGGGGCTTGAAGCAACAAGTGATATCGGAAGCACTGCCCAGATCGCAAAAATATTACAATGCCCTGTTATTCTTGCGATAAATGCAAGAAGTATTACCCGAAGTACTGCAGCGCTTGTTTCCGGATACAAATCGTTTGATCCCGAAGTGAACATAGTGGGTGTGATCCTGAATAACATCGGGAGCAAGCGTCATGCTGAGAAAGCAAAGATTGCTATTGAAACTTATACAGACACGCCTGTAATCGGGGTGATCCCGCGCAATGACTCGATGAAGATCTCAATGAGGCATCTTGGGCTAATTCCTGCTCTTGAAGGGAGGCGAAGAGTGGCGGATTTTGATGTAAACCTGGGAAGAATAAAGGAGATCATTAAAGAAGGAATTGATATCGACAGGTTTATTTCTATTGCTAATTCCGCTCCCCCGCTTGAAAAGCCGCAAGAGAATATCTTTAAACTGCAACAACGACAGGGCATAATTAAGATCGGTGTGGCTCTTGATGAGGCTTTTAATTTTTATTACCGTGACAATCTTGAATTGCTTGAGCTTGCGGGGGCGGAACTTGTATATTTCAGCCCTGTAAATGATACGACTCTTCCTGATGTGGATGCGTTATATATCGGCGGGGGTTATCCCGAATTATTCACGAATGAACTGGAAGATAATACTTCCATGCGCGAGGCCATAAAACAAGTTTCAGCAGATGGTCTTCCCATTTATGCAGAGTGCGGCGGACTTATGTATCTCACGCAGGAGATCACGACAAATGTTGCCGGGAGCGGGAATTATCACATGGCAGAAATGAAAGGAGGGACTTTCAGGATGGTTGGAGCCCTTCCCGGAAAGACTTTGATGGGGCATAAAAGGGTCGTAAGTTATAATATTGGCAGCTTTATTGAAGATAATATTATTGGAAAAGCAGGAGCTTCGTTTATCGGTCATGAATTCCATCATTCTGAGATAGTGGATATTCCAGAAGATACTCATTTTGCTATTAAGCTGGAACGCGGCGTAGGAATAAAAGGTGACCTGGATGGGATTATTGTAAAGAATACTATGGCAGCTTATGCCCATTTGCATGCTGCTTCATATACTGGTTTTGCGAAGTCTTTCGTGGATTTTTCAGCGTTATGAGTAATGTACCAGGCGATACTGAGCTGCCAATTGAGGAGCATGTCAAAGAACTGCGCACAAGAATGATGACAGTCGTAATTCCGGTTCTAATAATTACTTCGATCGTGTTTGTTTATTCAGGTCAGCTTTTAAGGATCATATGGGACCTGACTATTCCGGGACCAATGACAATATATTCCCCGATGGAACTTATTATAACAAGAATGGTGCTTTCCCTGATGTGCGCGCTTTTTGTGGGGATACCGTTATTTGTTTATGAAGGCTTCATGTTCATGGGAAGAGGCCTTTATCCAAATGAAAAAAAATTCTTCCTAAAGATCGTCCCATTTTCTTTTATCCTGTTCCTGGCAGGTGCATTAGTGGGATTTTTTGTTTTTGTGCCGATTTTGTTCAAATATACGATGCTTTATTCAAGCGATGTGGCAAGTCCGCAGATCTCGGTAATAAAAGCTATCAATACAATAATTACGATGGTCATTGGTTTTGGACTTGTTTTCCAGCTTCCACTTATTCTCATTTTTGCGATCAAGATGGGTCTTTTGAAAACAGGATTTTTCACAGGAAAACGCAAATTCATTTATGGAGCTATTCTTGCGCTGGCGGTATTTGTATCCCCTGACCCGACATCTATTTCGGAATTGCTGTTGGCAGTTGTTCTGGTAATACTGTTTGAATTCAGCCTGTTGATTGCGAAATATTTTTGAATTGAGCTCAAGGCAAATCTATAAGATAGCTTATCAAAAACAAGAATAACGTCAACAACGAACTGTACGAACTGAAACGAACTCCAGTAGCGTGAGTTCTTATTGAGTTCGTCGTGAGTTAGTTGTTAATTTCTCCATCTCGGTTGTTGGTTTTTTGCTATAAGATCAATCAAACTAAAAAAGTTCCAGATGAAATCATCCTGTATTAATCGTGTTATTATTGTCTTGGAAAATATAATCTTTCTATTTGGAAATTACGGAAGTTATTTTAATGTGAATCATTTAGCGTCAACATAATTTAGGAAGAAATTTTCAATCATACATATGGTTATGATGATTAAATTTTTCCAACCGAAATAAAGGGGTTGAATAATAACCTTGATATATTGAATACGCAAACTTTAAGACTAGTTAAAAAGTATTAAGTTAAAACGTGATAGAAAAAACCATTGCAGGATTGAAAGTAGGGGACGATCAACCTGTAAGGATAATGGGAGTAATTAATCTCAGTAAAGAATCTTTTTATAAAAACTCCGTTGTTTCATCACAGAATGTTTATGATGCCGCCCTTAAAATGATAGAGCAAGGCGCAGACCTTATCGATATCGGAGCGCGCTCAACCTGGCCTCTTGCAGCAAAGATCACAAAAGATGAGGAGCGCTCGCGCCTGATACCCGCGGTAAGAGCACTTGCAGGCATTTCTGTGCCTCTGTCAGTGGATACGATGTTTTCAGACATAGCAAAAGAAGCGCTTGTGGAGGGAGCATCGATCATAAACGATGTTAGCGGCTTCACGGCGGATGAAAAAATGGTTGATGTGGCGGAAAAATACTCCTGCCCGGTGATACTGATGGCAAGCAACAATATTCCTGGCGACCCTGTTGGTATGAATGCCATAATGGAGTCCCTCGAAAGGATAATTTCGCATGCGCAGGATAGCGGAATATCCCCGGACAATATTATAATCGACCCTGCAATTGGAAAATGGACTCCGGAGAAACTTGCGATGTATGATTACGAGACCATAGATAATATCAAAAGACTCAGGATATTTAAAAAACCCATACTTGCAGCAATTTCCCGCAAATCATTTATCGGTGAAACCTTAAACAAACCGGCAACTGACAGGCTTTATGGAAGCCTTGCCGCTACTGCTATCGCTGTGAGAAACGGGGCACATATAATTAGAACCCATGATGTAGCGCCAACCGTGGAAGCCGTCAGGGTCGCCCAGGCGGCAAGAGCAAGAATACCGGCTGTCAGATCAGGAAGCATCGAGGCCGAAATGCTGGATATTAAAAACGTGGACGACTGCCAGAAAGAGATGATATCGATCGGGGCAACAACAATTGGAAGCCATATAATGAAGAAAAAAACTTTACTCTTTAATATATTACTCAATAATATCAGCACAACCGAAGCGCTCATAATCAAGCAGGAGATGCTTGCAAGAGGCTCAGATACTGCTCTTCCCCGCGAAGCTGTTTCTCATGAAGCAGATAAAGTAAGCCTGATCATTTCAGGGACACAATTGCAGTTTGAACGTCTTTGCAATAAACTGCGCCACCAGGCAAGAGGACTTCCCATGATCGCGGAAATGCTCATCGAATTAATGAATAAGAACAACGACGCAATTTTTAAATATTCAAGATAAGAATGATAATTTCAAGGCTTAAAGAATTCGATGAAATACTGCAACTCCTTACCCAGAAGAATATCTTCATGATCGGATGCGGTAAATGCGCCAAAAAGCAGCATACAGGTGGGGAACCTGAAGTTATTGACCTGAAGGAAAAATTAAAGGCCGCCGGTAAAAATATTACCGGCTGGACGGTTTTAAGTTCCGCGTGCAGCATCAATTCATGGGAGGATGTTCTAGTCCAGAATCCAGCTATCAACAAATCAGATGCTCTCCTTATAATGTCATGCGGCGGAGGTGTTTCTGTTATCTCAAGATATGCAGGCATAAGTGTATATCCAGCGCTTGATACCGAATCTCTTGGAGGAGTATGCTGCAACGAAATAGTTACAGAGCTTTGCGGCATGTGCGGAGATTGCACGATATGGCAATACGGAGGGATTTGTCCGGAAACCCAGTGCTCAAAAAGTCTCTTGAATGGGCCATGCGGGGGCGCAGTTGAAGGGAAATGCGAAGTGGATGAGCGGGTATGCGCCTGGGATAAGATATTTGAAAGACTTAAAGAACTCGGAAAACTTGAAAATCTCGAAATAATTCATGAACCAAAAGACCACACAAAGAAATCCAGGGGGAAAAAGGTTTGAGCTTTGTTTCAACATTGCACTCCGGGAAATTCATAATTACGGCAGAGATAAGCCCGCCAAAAGGCACTGATACATCACGGATGAACAGGGATGCGGATCTATTAAAAGGCATAGCAGACGCAGTAAATGTGACTGATAACCAGAGGGCTGTGATGAGAATGAGCCCTCTTGCCGCATGTGGCCTCATTCAGGGAAAAGGAATTGAAACCATCATGCACATCACTTGCAGGGACAGGAACAGGCTTGCGCTCCAGTCAGACCTTTTAGGAGCAAATGCTATCGGCATACGAAATGTGCTTGTCATGTCGGGAGACCATCCGGTAAAAGGTGACCATGAAGGGGCAAAGCCGGTTTATGATGTGGATTCTGTGCAGCTTCTTGGGATTCTCCGGAAGCTCAATGAAGGATTTGATCTTTCAGGTAATGAACTGGCTGGCAGGACGGATATCTTTGCAGGCGCCGTGACAAACACGGAGTTAAATGAAGCCGCGCTTATCAAGTTTAAGAAGAAAATACAGATGGGCGCCAGTTTTTTTCAAACCCAGGCTGTATTTGATGTAAAGAGTTTTTCAGGATTTATGGAAAAAGTCAACGGAATAAGATTAAAAAATGTAAAGATAATCGCAGGGATAATCCCTTTGAGATCGCTACGAAGCGCAGAATTCCTGAATAAGGTTCCAGGCATCAAAATTCCCGATGATATTGTGAGGAAAATGAAAGATTCGAAGAATCCTGAAGCGCAAGGCATGGAAATCGCAGCCCGGATAATAAAAGAAATACGACCACTGTGCGATGGCATTCACATAATGCCTGTTGGTAACCACGAAAATACAAAAACGATACTTGAAATGGCTGATTTATTATGAAAACACAGCTTGAATATGCAAAAGAAGGGACTGTAACAAAAGAGATGGAATCTGTTGCAAAGAAAGAAAAAATCGATATGGATACTTTAATTTCACATATTTCAAGTGGAAGCGTTGTGATCATGAAAAGAGATGATGTATCTGTTGGCATCGGCAAAGGCCTTTCAACAAAAGTCAATGTCAATATTGGAACTTCATCTTTGAGGATCGATCCTGATGAGGAAGTGAAAAAAGCCCGCATAGCCCAGACTTATGGCGCGGACACCATATCCGATCTATCCATGGGCGGAAATATCTCAATGATCCGAAAAAGGATAATGGAGAATACTACACTTCCCTTAACAACTGTTCCGATCTATCAGGCTGCGGCTGAAAAAGGTCTCAGGGATATGGACTTTGATGATATTATCAAGAACCTGAAACAACAGGCAAATGAAGGCGTGAGTTCTTTTGTTCTTCATTGCATCGACAAAAAGACGCTTGACATTGTGAAAAAAGAAAAGCGCATAATGGGAGTTGTATCAAAAGGTGGATCGATCACAGGCGCCTATATGATGCTTAATGACCTGGAAAACCCATTTGTTTCGAATTTTGATGAGATATTGAAAATCATAAAGAAAAATGATATTGTCCTGTCGCTTGGAAATACCATGCGAAGCGGATGCATTCATGATGCACGGGATAAAGCGCAGGTTGAAGAGATAAAATTGAATGTTGAACTTGCAAAAAGAGCACATGATGAAGGAGTACAGGTTATCATAGAGGGCATGGGCGGGCATGTCCGCGCTGACAGGATATCAGAATATGTGAAGTTCCATAAGCAGATGTCGCAGTTCCCACTTTTTGTTGCTGGCCCGCTTCCTACGGATGTGGCTGTTGGATATGACCATATTGCAGGAAGCGTTGGGGCAAGCATCGCAAGCGGTGCCGGGGCTGATTACCTGTGCTATATCACGCCGTCTGAGCATCTGGGACTTCCCTCTCCTGAACAGGTAAGGGAAGGGCTTATCGCATTCAAGATAGCGGCACATATCGGGGATTCGATCAAATACGGACAAGATGAGCAGGACAGGAATCTTGCCAGAAAAAGGGCGATCCTTGACTGGGAAGGACAGATGAAATATGCTCTTGACAGCGACAGGGCAAGGGAATTATCGCCAAAAGAGGGGCCGTGTACGATGTGCGGGGATTTTTGTGCTATTAAGATAATGAAGGAGTTCATTTAGAAAATGATGCGGAGGAGAAGACTTTTTCACCGCAAAGAACGCAAAGGACGCAAAGAATGGATGAAAATGAATTATCGAATAAGATAGTTGGAGCGGCGATAGAGGTACATAGGACATTGGGGCCTGGATTGCTTGAATCCACATATGAGGAATGCCTTTGCCATGAATTAGCTTTAAACCAAATTCCTTTTGAAAGACAAGTAATAATGCCGGTCGTTTATAAGGGAAATCGATTGGAATGCGGGTATCGTGCCGATATTGTGGTGGATAACAAAGTTATCCTTGAATTAAAATCTGTAGCTGATGTACAACCTATACACAAAGCCCAGTTGCTAACTTATTTGAAGCTATCGGGATTAAAGCTGGGTTTATTGCTAAACTTTAACGTACTGCTAATGAAGGATGGGATTAACAGATTTGTGAAGGGTTTATGATGAAGCGTATTGAACAGGTAATAATTTTAGGCGCCGGGGCTTCAAAGAGCGAAGGGGCACCTTTGCAAAAGGAATTATTTGAGGAATTCTTTAAAGATCAATCAATATTTGAAGACATAAAAAAAAATGACCCGAAAACATGGAAAAATATCTGGAACCTTGTAGAGGAACAAGAAAGACTAATAAAAGATTTCTTTAATGATTTTTGGGGGATCGATGTCATTAAATACAATACTAAAATAGACTTTCCTACATTTGAAGAGTGCTTGGGAACGTTAGATTTGGCAAATCTTCAAGGACAAAGTTTCAAAGGGTACGATAAAGAAATAATAAATAAAACCCGAAATGCCTTGATTTTTATAATTGCTCACCATTTGGATAATGGGAAACTTAGAGAAGTAAATCACAGAAAACTGATAGATAGGCTTAAAAGTAAAAAAACATTGAAAAAAACAGCTTTTATTAGTCTAAATTATGACATAATAATCGATAACATCTTAACTGATTTAGATATAGACTTTCACATTGATTATGGGATAGATTTTGTTAACTTCAGAAGGGTTGATGACTGGCTACCACCAGACCCAGAAAAATCTGTTTTACTTTTGAAACTTCATGGTTCATTGAATTGGTTGTACTGTACAACATGTAATCATATTGAATTATTTCCAAAAGAGAATTGTTCAATTAAACTCTTTTTTAAAAACCATAAAGAAATCTGCAAAGATTGCCAAACTCCAATGAAATTTGTAATTATTCCTCCAACTTTTTATAAAGAAATGTCTAATCCCTTCATTCAACAAATATTTTTAAAAGCTGACGAGATTCTAAGGCAGGCCGATAGAATATGTATTTGTGGATATTCTTTTCCTGATGCCGATATTCATATAAAATATCTTCTCAAAAGGGCTGAGATATTTAGGGGAGAAACACCAGAAATTTATGTGATGAACAATCATGAATTTAAAACTGATACGCAAAAACAAGAAGAAGAACTGCGATTTATAAGATTTTTTAAGAATAAAGATAAAATCCATTATTATAAGAACAAATCATTTCAAGACTTCGTTAAGGAAGGAATTGATATAAAATGAAAGTAAAATATCAATTTATTACGAGAAAAATCACACAGAACGCAAAATATAGCAACAAACATCTTTGCGTCCTTTGCGTTCTTTGCGGTGAGATTTATATAATACCCAAACAAGTCATGGATTTTTTAATTTTTCTCAGTGTACTCTGTGATCTTTGTGGTTTTTCAAATCAAAAGATAACAAGTCAAAGAAAACCAAGCAAAAAGGAATTAGAAACATGCAATTAATCGGTATAAAAACCCCCCTCATTGTACCGAACGATGATTTCGCTGCGGTGCTTTGCGATGCAATGAAAACCGCAGGCATAACGCCTCAAGACAACGATATTTTCGTCCTCGCAGAATCAGCGGTCGCAACAGCAGAAGGCCGCATTGTGAATTTAGAGGAAGTCAAACCCTCAAAGAAAGCGATCGAACTTTCAAAGGTATATCAAAATGACCCAAGGAAGATGGAACTCATAATAAGAGAATCTGAAGAGATCCTTGGAGGGATACCGGGAGTTGTGGTGACGATTACAAAAGGTGTGCTTTCACCCAGCGCCGGGATTGATAATTCGAACGCGCCTGAGGGATATGTTGTGCTGCTTCCAGCCGATCCCAGAGAGAGTGCAATTGAAATAAGGAAAAAGCTAATGAAAAAATATAATTGCAATATCGCTGTTATTGTTGGCGACAGCAGGACACAGCCCCTGCGCCTCGGATGTGTTGGTATTGCGCTTGGCTGTGCCGGGATCGAGCCTGTGGAAGATATAAGGGGCAAAAAAGACCTATTCGGAAAACCACTTTTAATTACGAGGCGCGCCACAGCGGATAATCTTGTTTCAGCGGCGCAGGTAATAATGGGCGAGGCTGATGAAAGCACGCCTGCTGTGCTTATCAGGGATGCGCCGGCTATATTTATCGATGGGAGCGTTGAAATTCCGCAGATTCCCAGGGAGGAGTGCCTGTATTTTGCGTGTTTTGATAAGCCAGCAGGGTCTTACGGATCGTGATAATCCGGGTATGAATTGTCTTCATTTGTCATCTTTTTTTAAATTCTCGTACCTACCGATACCGAGATTGGATCAATCAGCGATCGCCTCACTTAGATTTAACTTGAAAACCTGCGCTATTCCGCACACAGCCCATACATTCAAAGTCCATCCCAGTATCAGGAATATTGGCAAAGGTTCGTAATATGCATAGCTCCATAATCCTGAAGAAGCGCCAAGAAACTCAAGCATGAATCCGAACCCTATGGAGACAGATGCGACAGCCAGGTTCCAGTCCAGTGTTTGCTTGATATTATGGTATACGCCTAATAAAATAAAGGCTGAATAAACTGCGATAACTTCCGGGGAAATTTTTACAAGATAGTTTTCAAATTGCAGGAACAGGATAAATCCCAATAGCATCATTATGAACGGGACCATCCTGAGTTTTGATCCGTTCAGTTCAACATATGCGAACACTTTTCGTATGAAATCAGAAAATCCAATAATAGTGATCACTATTATGGGTGTGGAAAACATGGCATAGATCGGAAGACCCGGGCTGTCAATATAATGCCACATTCCGGCACGAACGGCATAAAATTCTAACATGAATGAAACAAGAATAGAGGCTAAAGAAATGGCAACAAAATGCTTTGTTTTCATCCTGGTCGCAAATATTGCCGCGAAAATGAACGAAGCCAGATATGCAAGACTGTAATATAGCGATGATTTCATTAAATAGCCGCCATAAACAAATCCGAAAAGCGATAATAATGCCAGGACTGAAAGAATGATCAGGTTATTATTGCTTCTCGTTTTATTTTCAGGCGAGTCAGGGTTCTTTCCTAGGAACCATTTTCCGACATCATTAATTATTTGCAGCACGGCGGGAGTGATATATTTAAGTATGGGCAATCTTGCCATATCATATAAAAAGAAATCTGAAGCGATGCTGAAGAATGTATCCCACCCCGGAAGCTTCAGGAATTTATGGGTACTCCAGACATAGAATTTAGCGACTTGTGGATCCGGACGTTTCCACTTTCCATCTGAATTATGTTTATATGGAAGGGTTGCAGGATCAAATTTCTGAAGGGCATCACCCACTCCGCTTTCATGAGCAAGCCGTATATGCTCAATATCTTTTTCCGGCTCCAGGAACCCCATCATTTGTGCGGCTATTGAATCTGCCGTGACAACATCATTGGAAGCAATAATCGTATGATAATCCACTGAATCACAGGAAAGCGGACCAACGGTTTCACCTCCAATGCTTCCATCTATTATTGTGAGGTTTGGGGTGAATGCATTGTTGATCATAAAAATAACTTCATCGATACCGATTTTATGATAACGAGCCTTATCGATCTCTGGCAATGTCCCGTACATGTTCTTCATGCCAAGCGTAACACTGGTCATCATATGTGTTTTCATCGCCGGGATCGAGATTATTACATTAGCATCCAATATTTCTTTTGAGACTTTCTCAATTGGCATTATTTTATCTTTGCCAAAGTCAAAGTTCACAATATTCGTTTCCGAAAGATTTACAAGTTTAACATTTTTTTGTGCAGCCCATTCGACCCATCCCTCTAATTTCGCATTTGGCCAGAACTTCGTCCAGACCATATCGGCATCGCATAAAAATGGGTCACCGCCTGCCTCTCGCACCATATCAACGACAACACCGGCGACTTCTTTAGTAGTATAAGTCCCTACCAGGTCAGGAACGCCGCCGCATACGTTGATCTTGACAAGTACTTTGTTACCCGGTTTAACGAATTCCTTCATACCCCCAAGCGTATCTACGGCAAGTCTTGTAGCGTTCTGTGGATCATTGATCCCACTCCTGATATCGGGGTAACGTATTACAGAATATTTTGAATTAACAGGTTTTTTTCTGCTTTTCACGTCATTATAAGAATAAACCTCATTTGAATATCTCCCGGGTTTTGAGATAAGAAGCGCGCTTGCATATCCAAGATAAATGAATACGGGATACAGTGCAAAGAGCACTATGACGATAAGCAATGGGACGTCTTTTTTGTAGATTCCCGTAATATCCGAATGGAACATGAACTCTGATGCGCTCATGTTATTACAGACAACAGGGAAAACACATCGAAAAACATCCGCGTAAAGCAAGATGCTAAACGATATAAATACAATAACTACAAGCAAACCGATCGTTATTTTCGCAAGCCTTTCTAATCCCAGTTTATTTCCAATAAAATAAAGCAGAATCCCTATGATAAATAGTGCTGGTGGATCTAAAAGGAAACTCATTTTTATGCCCCTTTATTGTTCTTGAAATGCCCTCCCACTATTTAAATTAAAAGGTAAAATGGGAATTCAAAAAGGTTCGGTTATTATTTTTTATATTTTGAGAATCAAAATGAGATTGTAATTTTCATTCAATCGGACACAGCGCCAGTAAGTTCATTTTTCAGTGTCTGCTTCATGTGTCTTGTTTTTTCGTCTTTCACTCTATGGTTCTAGGCGCACCACAGTGGATAATCTTGTTTCTGCGGCGCAGGGAGAGGCGGAGGAGAGCACGCCTGCTGTGCTTAAGGGGGACGCACCGGCTGTATTTATCGAGCGAGCGCGGATATACCGGGAGTGTAACCTTTTTTTAGTGACAAATGAACTATTTTATTTTAGTTGTTCAACCATTCTTCTCTTGATATTCTTGCCTGTCTTAATATTCGTGATAATAAATCCACACTAATTAAAGCCTTATGAGGATTTGGAATTGTTAAAACCAGATCATTTTTTACCATAAATGGATGTTTCCCACCAGAATAAGGTCCTTCAAAACCCAATTTATTAAGACGCTTGACTAAAACATTCCAACTCACTGGAGCAAGTTTAGGCAACTGCCAGTTCTCCCATGGTTTCGATATTGAAATTCCCAATGGGAGGAATCGCCAATCCCCTCCTTAATCTGATTATTATCCATTCATCGATCACTTCTTCAAGATTCGTCCTGCATTCTTCCAGAGTCTTTCCGCTAGCCCATACACCTTGAAGTTCTGGCACCTCGCCATAATACGGTTCTTCGTCATCTATTATTTCATATTTGGCGTGTTCAAGTGTAGCCTTAATATATTGGATCAGCATGTCGAATACCTCTTCTTCTTATATTGTGATATATTATATTATCTTTTTGGCGTGAAAAAATACAATTGCAATATCGCAGTTATTGTTGATGACAGCAAACGCAGCCCCCTGCGCCTCGATGCCTTGGTTGCAGGGATCGAGCTTGTGGGATATAAGGGGCGAAAAGACATTTTCAGAAAACCGTTTTTAATTACTAGGCGCACGCATCCGTGAAAATCCGCGTCATCCGTGTTCCCGGTTCAAACTGACCAATAAACATACCCCGAACACCTCAATATTCCCGAATCACCCTGTAATCCGAACTCCTTTCAACAGGGATCCTCCCCGCGTTTTTTATCAAATGGATGAGCCTGTCCTTTGGCATATATTCAGGCGCAGCGCCACCAGCCGCATGCGTGATCCGCTCTTCCATGACAGTTCCGTCGATATCGTTCGCACCATAAGCAAGCGCTATCTGTGACAGCTTTTCACCCAGCATGACCCAGTAGCTTTTGATATTATCGACATATCCGGTCAGTAAAAGGCGTGAGACCGCGATTATCTTGAGGTCATCAAAACCTGTCGGCCCTTCGTTCACAATACCTTCCTTCTTCAGGTATGTATTGTCAGGGTGGAACCTCAACGGGATGAACGCCTGGAATCCTGTTGTTTTTTTCTGCAATTCCCTTATCCTGAGGATATGATCAACCACATCTTCCGGGGTCTCAATGTGACCGTAAAGCATCGTAGCATTGCTTTTTATCCCGATACCATGGGCGGTTTCCATAACCTCAAGCCATTTCTCACCGCTTATTTTTTCAGGGCATATCTTTCTCCTTGTCTTTTCATTGAATATCTCAGCGCCGCCTCCAGGAAGACCTGTAAGTCCGGCTTTCTTAAGACGCAAAAGCACTTCCAGAATGCTTAATCCTGAAACTTTCGCAAGATATGCCACCTCAACGGCGGTAAATGCTTTTAATGACATGGAAGGGTATTTTTGATGGAGCTTTTCAAGGACATCCACGTAATATTCAAATGGCAGTGCTGGATTCAGCGAACCCACGATGTGCAGTTCTGTGGCGCCCATTTTCGAAGCTTTTTGGGCTTTTTCCATGATCTCTTCTATTGTTAATGTGAATGCACCTTTTTGTCCTTCTTCCCTGAAATAGGCGCAGAACTTGCATTTTGAGGCGCATACATTGCTGTAATTTATGTGGCAGTTTGAAACGAACATAACTTTGTCGCCCACGGTTCTTTTGCGAATATGATCCGCAAGCGCCCCGATCAGGGTAATGTTCTTTGACTTCATGAGAACTAAACCATCCTCAAAATCCAGTTCTTCGGATGCCATTGATTTTTCTATTATCCGTGATAGTTCTTCCATTAAATTGTCCCTATATGCAAAAGATAGATAAGAATGCTTTTAAAAGAGGATTTCAATTATAAGACATAAATCCGAATCGAGCCCAAATGATAACCACCCTGAAATCCATCCCGCGCATTGGCGAGAAAACAGCAAAGCGCCTTATAGAGCATTTCGGCTCTGAAAAGAAAGCGCTTGATGCTATAATAAACCACGATATAGCAGCACTGAGCGAGCTTGAAGGGATGACGGAAAAATCAGCAATATCCCTTGTGCTTGAAACTATCGCAATAAATGAAGGCGCAGGCGTGCGTGATTTCCTGAAAACGAATGAGGCTTACGAGTTTTATGAAAGGTTGATGGAACTTATTAAAGGTTTTGCCCATACCGATCATGCCAGAAGCAAATTAAGTTTGTATTTCCCGTATCCTTCGCGGAAGAAGGAAAAGATCATACAGATCCAGGAAGAGATACGGGCAATTATTGAAATGGCGGATAAAATAGATGAAAAAGAACTTTCATCGCTATTATCCAGTATAAAACCCCTGAAAACGAATTACAATATTCCTGTTATCAGGGATCGGGTCATCATTGCCACGAACACCGAGGAATTCGAGGCCGCCAAAAAATTCCCCGTTTCTGTCCAGCTCGTTTCAGATCCCAGGGAAATTCCAGATATTGCCCGCGGTTACTCCTATGTGATCCTTGGGGCGCATCTGGCTGGCAGGGATTTTCCTGATGATGTGGATATTGATTTCATGGATATCAGGAAAGCAGAAGCCTGGCAGGTGGCGCCTGAAAAAGAACTGGCATTTTTTGCTAAGAACCTTGAATCCATCACATGCGCTATTGAAATATTGAAAAAGATCAGGCAATATTCGCCGGATTTTTGTGAGAAAATAAAGCCAGATGATATCACACGTCTTTCTTCGGGCTTGAAGAACCTGTCGGGTGAAGAAGACATAAAAAGCGGGATCGACAATGAAATAGACAGGTGCAAATCGATCTATGACAGGCTAAATGACGCAGTCGCCACCGCAGAAAGCGCGGCAAATACTGAATTTGGCGCCCTCATTGAAAAAAGTTCAATAACTGTGAAAGGTTTTGACCTCCTCACAGCAATGGATGGAAGTATTAACCGCATGCTTGAGAAGGAAATAAAAGAAAAATACAATACAGTTTCCGCAAATGCGATGAGAGGGATCGTGGCGGGACTTGCTCTTACCCCAAACGAATCCCAATATGTCAATAATTTCTTCGGTGAAGAATTATCGTATCCCATTAAAGTAAACATGCGTGCAGTTGAAGGATTGAAAAACCAATTGCTTCGAAACATCGCTTCCCGCAAAATAGTAATATTAAGAAATAATGCCCGTTCTCTTTCAAATTTGAAGGAAACCGCACAGATCCTTGTTCGTGAGGTTCTTGATCTGGATGTAGGATATTCGATCGCCTGTTTTGCAAAGAAATTCGCGCTCAATATGCCCCATATCCAGAGCGAAAACGGGATCGGAATTATTGGGGGAATGAACCTTTTTCTATCAGATGTTGTTCCAATTGATTACGCTGTCGGGAATTCAAGCATGAATTCATCGATCAAAAAATTAAGGGAGGCGCGTGTCGTCCTTTTGAGCGGTGTGAATTCTGGTGGAAAAACATCAACTCTTGATTTGATCGCCCAGATAGTAATTCTTGCCCACATGGGATTTCCCGTTCCCGCAAAGGAATGCGAGCTCGGTCTTGCTGAAGAATTCTATTATTTTGGCAAATCAAAAGGCACAATGGATGCGGGAGCCTTTGAGAGCACAATCCGGGATTTTGCTGCGGTCGCAAATTCGAACGCAAAGATCGTTCTTGCTGATGAGATGGAATCAATAACAGAACCGGGCGCATCAGCAAAGATAATATCCGGAATACTTGAGGAACTTGAAGATAATAATGGGCTTGGGGTTTTTGTGAGCCATCTTGCAGAATCCATTATGAAGAACACCTCATACGAAATCCGTGTCGATGGCATCGAAGCAAAAGGTCTTGATGAACACCTGAACCTTATCGTTGACAGGAATCCGCGATATAATTATCTTGCGCGAAGCACGCCTGAGCTTATCGTGGAACGACTTGCCCGAAAGTATGAGGATGTAGAGTTCTATGGAAAATTGTTGAAGAAATTCAAGTGAATGATTATGCATCTTGAATTATCAGCCCCGGTCGATTGTCTCTGTGATTTCACGTATGACTTCTTCTGGCAGCACAGGGGCAGCAGGCTTTCACCATCTGCTGTTATCCCGAACCAGAAAAGTTCCTCTTATACTTATGAAAACATTGTTTCTGCTTTAAAAAATGGGGAAGATGTAAACATAATCGGAAATGTTGGTAAAAGGCTTGGAAGCAGCCTCGGTGTTGACCTGAAATTCTTTGGCGGGACAGGAAAATCCCTCCGCGTGGGTTCGATAATCGTTGATGGAGATATCGATACCCGGATGGGAATCAGCATGGTCTCAGGTGCGATCTATATTAAAGGCAATGTCAAAGAGCCATTGGGAAACGTGGTAGAAATGGAGTCCGATCGCGCTGGTTATAGAAAGTTCATGTCTATTACGTATTTGCTTACCGAAGGATCGGATGAGAAACTCCTTCCTCCAAATTCGCTGGAAGATGGATGCATATATTTGAGGGACGGAATCATTCGCGATACAATAGGCGCCCGACTTAATGCTGACAAGAAGATTATCGTTGATGGAAACGCCGGCATGAGCACGGGAATACTCATGAAAAACGGATTGATCCATGTGGATGGGGAGTCAGGAATGAACACTGGCGTTTTGATGCGAGGCGGGACAGTCATCACTGGCGATGCAGGTGAATTCGCAGGGGCATATATGGCAGGCGGATCGCTTATTATAAAAGGAAAAGCCAAAGGCTTTGTCGGCGCGAACATGAAAGGAGGAGTGATTTTTTATAAAGGAGATGCCATGCTGCAAGGCGCTCCTGTAGATGGGAACGATATCAAGATGCTTATCAGGCTTCTTGAAATAACGCAGGTGGAAGCGATGATGTTCAAGAAGTATGAAGTGAGTAGATAATTATGGCAATCGGTCAGAGATTTTTTATGATTTTAGGGGTTACAGCCTCTAAGCATATGTTTTTCGGTGCATTTTTCAGACAGGATTTACAGGATTTACAGGATTAAGTATAAAAATCGTATCCTGTCGATCCTGTAAATCCTGTCAATACACAGTTTCTTCAGTCACTCCTTCTCCTCAAAAACCTTTTCATACACCTCGCTCCATGACAACTGCGATCCCGCAGCAACGAACATGGCGCATGCTATTGTTTCTGCTATCTGCTATCCGTCGCGCCGGTCTTGCGCGCGCGCTGGGCATGAATTTCAGTGCATTTCTCGCATCTCATCAAAACTGAGGCGGCGATCGATATAAGTTCCTTTGTGCGCGCATCAAGAGCTCCATCTTTGTAAACGGAACTCCTCAACTCTGAGAAGGCTTTTGCAACCTCTGGCGTTTTTTCTACAAACCATGACATAATTTTTTTCCTCCATTTATAGTTAAAAACCAAACAATTCAGCATATTATTTTATTGGTATTCCATTCCTGTTAAACCACTTTGAGCCTATTCTTCCTGCAACATGGACAAGCCCAAGCATCACTGGAACTTCAATAAGCGGACCCACAACAGCGGCGAACGCTTCGCCAGAACCTAAACCAAAGACCGCTACTGCCACTGCTATTGCAAGCTCGAAATTGTTGCTTGCGGCTGTAAATGCAAGCGTTGTTGATTGCGGGTATGAGAATCCAAGCTTGTGTGACATAAAGAACGAAACGAAAAACATCAAAATGAAATAAACAAGCAGGGGAATGGCTATCCTGAAAACATCCATTGGCAGTTCAACTATGTTTTTTCCTTTGAGGGAGAACATTACAATAATCGTAAACAGAAGACCGATAAGAGCTGTAGGGCCAAGCTTTTCCATGAATACATTATCATACCATTCCTTTCCTTTTTTCTGCAAAAGTGCAAAACGGGTTATGATGCCTGCAATAAAGGGAATCCCAAGATAGATAAAAACCGCATAGGCCACCTGCCATATGGAAATATTCACGATCGCGCCTGCTCCAACACCTCCGATCCATGTAGATATTACGGTGATGAAGACATAAGCAAGCACGGAATAAAGCGCGACCTGGAAAAGGGAATTCATGGCTACAAGAACAGCGCAAAGGTCATTATCGCCCCCGGCAAGCTTGTTCCAGACAAGCACCATTGCGATGCATCGCGCAAGACCGATAAGTATCAGGCCGATACGATAATGGGGAAGGTCAGGGAGGAATATCCATGCAAGAGCGAACATAAGGACAGGACCGATGAACCAGTTCTGGATAATAGAAGCGCTCAGGGCTTTTCCCTGGCTTTTCATTTTGGATAGTTCCTCATATTTCACGCCAGCCAGAGGCGGATACATCATCCATATAAGACCTATTGCTATCGGAAGTGATACATTTTCGATCTGTACTGAATCAAGGAATGCGGGTAATCCAGGAAAAGCTATTCCAAGGATTATCCCTCCTGCCATCGCAATAAGGATCCAGGCAGTCAGATATCTGCTTATCCATGAAAGCTTCGTTTCCATATCACAGATTATGTAACTTCAGGCAATAAAACCCTACAAATAGATTCAAATAAAATTGAATTATAACGAATTGAAGATATCCAGGGAGACATTCCCGCTACGTGAAAGCGAGTAAAAAGCAAACCGTGATCTTTTTTTCACGCAAATGAGACCATGTTTTTTCAATAGCCCCAGGTGATAGGAGAGCGCAGGTTTCGGGATCTTGAGTTTCTTTGCCATTTCATCCATGCAATGCTCACGCTGCTTTAGCATCAGCAGGATCTCAACACGTTGGGGATTTGAAAATATTTTAAATTTTCGTGCGATCTTTTTTGATGTGCGCCGCAGATGACTGTGTTCGTTTTCAAGCCTGGAAAGCCATTCTTTCCGCATAGAACCATCGCCGGGGCAGCATATTTCTGAGGTTCTGGAGGTACATGGGCATTGATCTTTCATTGTTATGTCCAACTTAGACTATGGATATCATAAATCTATTTTAAAAAACCACAGAGTTCGCAGAGGACACAGAGAATTATTGCAGCGTTTAGCATTATTTATATACCTCCATACCAATTTAAAGAAGGGTATTTTCATGAAAACGTGCATAATGTGCGGAGGCGAAGGAACACGCCTGCGACCGCTTACTTTTGACAGGCCAAAGCCGATGATTCCGCTGTTGAATAAACCGTCTTTAGTTCATCTTGTGGAACACCTTGCTATCGAAGGTTTTAATGATATTATCCTTACACTTGGGTATATGGGCGGGGAAATAGAAGCCGCACTCGGCGATGGCAGCATGTATGGCGTGCATATAGAATATGTGCATGAAAAAGAAAAAATGGGAACAGCAGGCGGGGTCAAGAATGCCCAGGAGCTTTTTGAGGGTGAACCTTTTATGGTAGTAGGAGGCGACCACGTTATGGACCTTGAACTTCGCGAATTTGTGCGTTTCCATGAAAAGCACGATGCGCTTGTGACCATTGGTCTTTTGCCGATAGACGATCCGCGTGATTATGGTATCGCCGACCTTGATGTAAATAACAGGATAAACAGGTTCTTTGAGAAACCCGGGCCTGGACAGATATTCAGCAACCTTGCAAGCACAGGCATATATGTTTGTGACCCTGAAGTGCTGGAATGGATCCCGCAGGAAAAATATGATTTCGCAAAAGACCTTTTCCCCGATATCATGAAAAAAGGCAGGAACATCAACGGTTTCCTTGTTCACGGCAGGTGGACTGATATCGGAAATCCCCAGGCTTACAGGGAAGCATGCCGATGGATGCTGGAACAGATGCCGGGCACAAAGATATCAGGACGCCTTAATATCAAGGATGCAAGAGTGACTGGCCCTATCGAGATCGGTCATGACGTATCGCTTGGTTCAAATTCAGCCATAGTAGGACCGATTGTGATTGGGGAGAACACAACTATAGGGGACAACGTTCTGGTCGGACCTTATACATCCATAGGATCAAACTGCAAAATCGGCAATAATTCAAGGATATTATCTTCATATATATTCAATAATGTTGAGATCGGTTCAAATACCGCAGTCTCAGGGGCGATCATTGACAATGCTACAAAAATAAAAGATTCCTGCATCCTTGAAACTGGCACTGTCATAGGTCCAAGGGTCATTATAGGCGAAGAAGTGACCGTAAATTCAAATGTAAGAATATGGCCGGAAGTCAGGGTAAAAAATGGAACAAAAGTGATCGATAACGTCGGGAACGAGGATTTCGGGAATCATATCAAGGGTTCATGAATTATCAGGGAAATAAAAGTGCGGATATCCGCAGGCTGCGTCTATCATGAGAGACAAGACCCATACTGAGCATATTGAGCGATGGGCTGAGTTTGTAAAAACTCATCCGCGATCAGTCTGGATCAAACAAGTAAAACCTCTGATAGATTCACAAATTATCATGGCGAATAATTTCTATGAGCGTCTTGCCAAAACCGAAGGTGGGATCGAGAAAATAAGACGGCTCAGGGAGAAATCAGGTTTTAATCTTGAAGATACTTTTTTCAAATGCATACCTTCCGGGCATCAAAGAACTTATCAGAAGACCATGACGAAATCTATAAGGATTGAAAATATTTTTTCTTTTGATGAGGATTTTAAGAGATCTGGATTCGTTCTTCTTTCCCTACGATGAATCCTACATTTCCATAATTTCTACAGTTCCATCTTTTTTTCCGATATACACTACATCAAGATTCATGAATATCCCATGTTCTACAATGCCTGTACATTGTGAAAGCGCAATATCAAGCGACGCAGGGTCGTGTATTGCCCCAAAATCAGCATCCAGAATGAAATTCCCATTATCAGATATCACTGGTCCATCCTTACTTACTCCCATTCGCACTTCTGTTGTTCCTCCAAGTTCTTCGACTTCTTTTTCTACCAGTTTGCGCGCAAATGGTATTACTTCCAGGGGAACCGTGTGGTTCAATAAGGCAGACATTTTTGACTCATCCACGACTACAACAAACTTTCTTGCGGATCGGGCAACGATCTTTTCCCGCGTATGAGCTGCGCCACCGCCTTTGATCGCAACGAAATTCGCAACCTGATCTGCGCCATCAATATCAATATCAAGCATTGGATGCTCGTCAAGCGTTGTTAGAGGAATACCGTTCCCGGCAGCCAAAAAAGCCGACTGGTACGATGTGGGAACACCTAGCATCTTCAAGCCTTCAGCCACTCGCCTTCCCAGTTCCTTTATTGCATAAGCTGTTGTTGAACCTGTGCCAAGTCCAACTACCATGTTTTCCTTTACGAGTTGGGCTGCCTGCCGACCTGTGACCTCTTTGGGATTATGAGTAGAATTCTTCATGATAAGAGCGTGAAACGTCTTTTATTTAAATAAATGATTTGGAAAAAAGAACGAAAGAAATCTTAATCATCTCCTGGAACAATGAAAAAGAAATGATCGATGATCTAAAGGAATCAATACAGGATGCACTAAATCCGTTTGCGCGCAGGATCACTGAGATAAACCCTAATACATTAACACTCGTCGGACTTGCCTTAAGCCTCATTTCTGCATTCTTTTTCGCTAAGCAACAACTGGTTTGGGCTGGAGGATTCCTCCTTGCAAGCGGATTTTTTGACGCTCTTGACGGGCTTGTGGCGCGCGCAAATAACAGGACGACTAAATACGGCGGCTTTCTCGATTCCGTATGTGACAGGTTCGCAGATGCCGCGGTCATAATCGGAGCGATGTACGGAGGATTGACCCAACTGTATTCGATTCCTTTCTGGATTACGGGCACTCTTGCGATATTTGGTTCCCTCATGGTAAGTTATACCAGGGCGCGCGCGGAAGCGGCAGGAGCAAAAGCTTCTATCGGGGTGGCGGACCGTCCCGCAAGAATGATAATACTTATTATAGGCGCTTTTATCGATATGGTGAATTTTGCAATATTCGCAATAGCAGTACTTTCATTCATAACTATATTCCAGAGAATAGCACACGTGAAAAAGACACTTAAATAACAAATTTTAAGTTATATCAGGATATCATTGAGTTGGTATTACGAGGAAAAAAATGGCAGGTATTCGAATAGCAATAAGTGGTGTAGGAAATTGTGCATCATCTTTAATTCAGGGACTTGAGTATTATAAAAAGATCTCGCATTCTGATAACCTCGTCCCGGGATTAATGCATAATTCATTGGGCGGATATTTAATTTCTGATATCAAACCTGTCGCTGCGTTTGATATTGATATGCGAAAGGTGGGAACTGATCTCTCAAAAGCGATCTTTTCAGAACCCAACTGCACAAAGAAATTTTCGGATGTGCCAGATCTTGGTGTTGAGGTAATGAAAGGCCAGGTACTTGATGGCGTAGCTCCACATATGACGGATTATTTCAGGGTGGATGAAAAACAAAAACCAGTGGACGTTGCTGCTATCCTTAAGAGAACCAAAGCAGATATATTGATCAATTATTTGCCTGTTGGCTCTGAAGAAGCCGTAAAATATTATGCATCACAGGCACTTGAGGCGGGCTGCGCTTTTATTAACTGCATCCCGGTTTTTATCGCGTCAAACAAGCAATGGGCAGACAAATTCAGGAAAGCCAGGCTTCCGATAATTGGTGACGACATAAAAAGCCTTGTGGGCGCCACGATTGTTCACCGCGCACTTACCCAGATGATAGTCGAGAGGGGAGCAAAAATTGACAGCACATACCAGTTGAACATTGGCGGGAATACGGATTTCAGGAATATGACCGACCAGGCAAGATTAAAATCAAAGAAGATATCAAAAACAGAATCTGTCGCTTCGCAAATCCCGTATGACGCTTATGTTTACGCAGGTCCTAACGGCTGCATCGATTGCCTGAATGATAATAAAATATGCCATCTGAAAATCGATTTTAAGCTCTTCGGAGATGTGCCCGCGTATATCGACCTTAAGCTATCCGTAGAGGACAGCCCGAACAGCGCAGGTGTAGTGGTCGATGCCATACGTGTGGCAAAAATCGCTCTTGACAGGAAACTTGGCGGGCCAATAATCCCGGCATCCGCTTATTTCATGAAGCATCCGCCCGAGCAGATACATGACGCTGTGGCGCGGGAAAAGCTTGAGGAATTTATAAAAGGCACAGTTCAGTGAAAATCCGTTAAATCCGTGTTCATGTTGATTGACTCTGCCCATCTCTCTGTGACGCCCCCGAAGCCGTACTCTTGCGTTCACAGGCGGGCAGCGAGAGGTTGACGGGCGGTTGTTGGGAGGACTAGGGCTTCAAAATTCTCTGTTTCCCAAAAGCTTTTATTCTCATGGCTCTGAAAAGATATTATGAGTTCAGAAATTGAAGCTGAGGTCCTGACCGAATTAAAATATGCTGCTAAACCGCTTGTGGAACTTGGTTTATATGGATCTACCAGGGAATTTATCCAGGAAATAACTTCAGAATTCATCAAACATAAAATCGAATTTTACAGAAAACAACTTAAAGTATTTGAGAAAAAATACGGTATGTCATTCAGTGCTTTTTCAAAGAAACTTGAAAACAACGCATCAATCCCCGAAGAAGATGACTGGATGGAATGGGAAGCTGCTGAAAATATGATGGGAGTATGGAAGCAAGCAGCCAAAGAGAGCGGTACGAGTGCATAAAACAGTTAAAATTTTAAAGGAATCCAATATCGTTAAATCAATTATTTCGATCGACTCAGATGCCTATGGGGATTACTACAGGTTAAAAATCCAGGCACGTTTGATCAATGGCTGGAAACTCAATGTATGGGAACATGCAACGCCAGTGTTCATAAGATATGCTTATCACATATCAAAAGGGTCAGAACTTATTATCAGGTGGGATAATGCGCCACATCATAAGCAAATAAAGACTTTTCCACACCATAAACATGTGGGAGAAACCATTCTTGAATCGAATGAAATGGAAATTAAGGTTATTTTAAGAGAACTCGAAAAAATGATAAATGATGACATCTCTTAAATTACATCATACCAGGATTGACCAGCTCATGTCCCTCAAGTGCAGCATCATTTAAGTCCCAATTACTTTCATTCTCGCTACCCGCACGGTGGGAGTAATGATTTCTCCGACTTTCCTGACATCCTTTCCCATTCCATCAATATTCTTCAATAGCTCAAAGATATTCCCTGAGATCATCATTGACTTGATTGGGGAAGCGATCTGGCCATCTTTTATCTCAAATGAATTCCTGGCTTCAACCGAGAAATCCCCTGAAATCGGATTTGCTGTATGCGCCCCGATAACTGAATTCACGATAACACCATCCTGCGTCTGTGCAATTACATCAAATGAAGCATGTTCAATGATCAGGTTTCGAATACCAATAGATGGCGTTGTAGTATATGACCCTCGAACTGCATTGCCGGTGCTCTCTCTTTTTTCCTTACCTGCAGTATAACTATCATAAATAAAGGATGAAAGTATGCCATCTTTAATAATTGGAGTGATCTTTGAAGGAGTTCCCTCTTCATCGCATAACGACGTGCCAAGACCTCCTGCAAATGTACCATCATCAATTATTGAAAGATCCTCTGCTGCGATAGAAGTACCAATTTTACCGATAAGGGATGACCGTCCTTTCTGGACATTATCTGCATCTACAGATGTAATAAGCGTATTTTCCAGTATATCCGCTATTGCCATGGGTTCAAGAAGCACCGCGCAATCACGTGTTTGTGTGCTTATTCCATTCCGGGAACGTTTTGCAAGGGATGATGCTTTCTCCCCGATCTTGTAAAAATCCACATCCAGTTTCCGTGACATATCGAATTCGGATGCTGTAGATAATGGCGCATCGTTTGTGATAACATCCATAGAAGCCTGAACAACGGTATCTTCTTCCTCTATTTCAACTCCGTTTGAGTTCAAAATGAATTTTGTTGAATCCCCGCATACAAAATGTCCTGAAGTGGGAACCACCGATGAAATGGATTTGCTTCCCCGGATCATTTCAAAAGCCAGGTCAATGCATGCCTCGATCTGTATATCCTTAATTTTCCGGTCAAAAATATCCCTGACTTTTGCCGGTTTGCTTTTTCCAGGAAGTCCCGACCATTGGGGGTCGCTGCCTCTTACCCGCGCAGATCTCACTGCCAGGATCGAAGCTTCTTTGATCCGATTAACGTCGTTTGTGCTTGAAAACCCCACAGCTCCGTTTACTATCGCCCTGATGCCGATCCCTGAAACAAGGCTTTCCTTGGCAAGGTCCAAAACATCTTTGTGAATATCTATCGAAATTGACCTGCCTTTCATGCAATAAATCTCAACTTCATCCGCTCCTTCTTTTCTTGCAAACTCAAGTGCCTTGTAAGCATTATCAAAAATCTCGGTCATGGGAATCATTTATTTGAACTAAATATTCAATACTATAGGTTTTTTAGTTAAATTGCTATTCAGCTTAGGAATTAGGATTATCAGTTTCATAGTGTTCTTTAAGAGGTTCAAATTATTTAAGGCTTCCATTAACTTATAGCCGTTTTTGAAGCTTCAAGGATGCGTTTAGCGCCCCCTTCGTTGCCGTTTTAGGTAAATTAACCCTAAAATTGAATCAATAGCGGGAGCAGTAGATAGTATTCGTGAGAAGGATTTTACTAAAGAAGAGACAAAACTATGCGATCTGTTCCCAAAACCTGTCACTCTACAGATATGACCAAACTCTTGTGGGAAAACATAAAATCAAAAGAAACCCAAGCATGAAATACTTAACAAGATAGTTATGGTAGAATATGCTTGAGAAAACTTGGTACTGATACTTACCAAGTATTTGTTACAAAAATCAATTAAAATCTCCAAAATGTGAGACGAAATAACTTTTCACTATTTTTTATCATTATTGTCCGCCTGAAAATGATGATTATGAGTATGTGAATATAAATAGTATGGGCGGATACAGATAATTAGGTTAAAAACATGAGACCATCGTTGCAGCCAAGGAAGCATTCACTATATCCAAATAAAGAAGCAAACGAAAGTGTGCAAAAGATACACGAAAAGCGTATGGGTAAAGGCACATCAAAAAAGACATTATATGTTTTTATAATTTTAGCAATCTCATCAATCATAATTGCGTTCCTGACGTTGCCAATAGTTGTCGGTGCTATATTAATTCTCGCTGCTGTATCTATATCTTTAATTTTAATTAAACCGACCACGAGCATTTTCGAGAGATTAGATAAACAGAATCACACAGTCACACCTACAATTAAGATGGAGGAACAGAATCATACAGCCACACCTACTGCTAAGATGGAGGACAGAGTAAATTTGAATTACAGCAATGAGTATGACAAAGAGCAATTGAAAGAAAACTTAATCAGACTTGAAGAAAAATTTAGAAATAGTCTATTAGACGAAGGAGATTATAGAACCACAAAAGAAAAATATCAGTCAATGCTATATGAATATGAACATGTCAAGTTAGAAGAAAATAGTTTCAAGGCATCCCCGAAATACAAGAATAATCACCGCACGACAGAGAAAAAAAGTTCGGGGGTTGCGGCAATAGCGTCATTCTTTTATTCCGGTCTCGGTCAAATATACAACGGTCAGATATTGAAGGGTTTAGTTATTATTCTTTTACATACTATACTCAATATATGTACAATATTTCTAATCATTACATCGCCTCTATTAATAATAGCAATTCTTGTTAGTAGTCCATCAAATGAGGTCGATTCTTTGGTTATGATATTCTTAATATTAATTATATTGAATGTAATATTAAAGATATATAGTATATATGATGCTTACAATACAGCGATAAGAACTTGGGAAGAATAAAAATATAGGGCGATGTTATTTAGCCACTATGCGCGTTCTAATAATTGATGGGTATGTGGATGAACCTGCATGCCTTGGCGTTCCCCCATATATGTCGCCCTATCCCAGATATATAGCCGGTGCTCTTGTTGAAAAAGGGATACAAAAGGAGGATATTTCCTACCGGACTATTGACGGAATCCGAACACGAAGGGAGCCTCTGCGATTTGATCTTGTTGTCATTATTGCAGGAATGACAGTTCCTGGGAAATATTTGAGGTCAACGCCTATCACATTAAAAGAAATAAAAGAACTTTCACATCTTGAGGGCACAAAGATAATCGGAGGACCTATCAGGCTGGGTTTCGGCGAGGAGGGTGGCTCATCTGCAAAAGACTTTGCAGTTCCCGGAATTACGCTTGCTAAGAAAGATATAGAAGCGTTCGTTTATGATTTTGTGGATGGAAAAGACACGGGCTCCGTTGCCCACAGGATGCGTACCACATCTGAGATAGGAAGATGGGGTGAAAAAGGCGCCTTCATAATAACGCAGCACCCTGATTATCCGCATGTTATGTGTGAACTTGAAACTTATCGCGGCTGCCCGCGCCATTCGCATTGTTCTTTCTGCACAGAACCTTTTTATGGGAAACCCGATTTTCGAGAAATAGGAGACGTTGTGAACGAAGTTTCGGGGCTTTATAAAAATGGCGCGCGCTATTTCAGGATTGGGAGGCAGCCTGACCTTTTCATGTACAGGTCAAAAAAAGGCATCCCTGACCCGGATGCCATCGAAGAACTCTATAGCGGCATACGCGATGCTGCGCCTGACCTCAGGGTGCTGCATATGGATAATGCAAATCCTGTGACGATATCGAAATACCCCGATGAATCACGTAAGATTGCTGGAATAATAGTGAAATACCATACACCTGGTGACGTCGCAGCGCTGGGAATGGAAAGTGCAGACCCTGACGTGATCCTGGCCAATGATCTTAAGGCAACGCCTGATGAAGTTTTTGAGGCAATAAAACTCTTAAATGAAGCGGGAGCGGCGCGAGGTGTGAATGGGCTGCCAGAACTCCTGCCAGGGATAAATTTTGTACATGGTTTGAAAGGGGAGACAAAACGAACTTTTGAACTGAACTTTGAATTCCTGAAAAAAGTGCTTGATAATGGTCTCATGGTCAGGAGAGTGAATATCAGACAGGTCATGACATTCGCCGGAACCCCGATGCAGGGACATGATGAGCTTGTAAGAAAACATAAGGAGCTTTTCCTTCGCTACAAGGACAGGATAAGGGAGGAAATTGACCTTCCCATGCTTCGAAGGGTGGTTCCAGTAGGAACTCTCCTTAAGGATGTCCGGACGGAGATATTCGATAAAATTACTTTTGGCCGGCAGCTTGCTACGTATCCGCTGCTCGTTGGTATCCCTTTGAAACTTGAACTTGGTCGCTCTTTAGATATCCTGGTTACGGATCATGGGCACAGGTCGATAACAGGGCTGCCAGTACCGATCGATTTAAACAGCCTGCCCACTAAATTATTGACGTCACTTGCGGGAATTGACAATAAGCAGGCGGCAGAGATCATGCGGGGAAGGCCATTCAGGGATAAAGAAGATATTATGAAGAGGACATCGATCAGGGGATGGATACTGGATCATATTGTGTGAAACAATCTTATCCTTTTTTAGGTCCATCAAAATTCCTACAAGTAGTAATATTAATATAGAACTTATTACCCATAGTAATATAATGTTCCTTCCAACTCCAGATGACCTGAAAAAACTGAGGCTTGATTTCAGTCTTACCCAGGCTGAACTTGCCTCGCGCGCCGGTGTAAGCCAGCCGCTCATTGCCCGCATAGAATCGGGGGATGTTGATCCCAGGCTTTCAACACTCAATAAGATATTCAATGTTTTTGATGCGGCGCGCAAAGAAAAGATTGACGTCAGGAAAATCATGCATCCCTCAGTTATTCATACAAGTTCTGACCGCTCGGTGGAAGAAGCTGCAAGGATCATGGAAGAACACGGTTATTCCCAGATGCCTGTAATTGATAATGGGGTTCCTGTTGGCAGTATTTCCACAGACCAGATCGTGCGCTCTATGACAGACCATGACCTGCGGAAAGTGTCTCACCTCTTTGTGAGAAATATCATGGGCGATTCTTTCCCAACCATTTCACCAACAACAGATGCCAACACGGTCTCGCGAATTCTTGAAAATAGTACCGCTGTCCTTGTTCTTGAAACGGGAAAGGTCGTGGGTGTAGTGACCAAACACGATATCATGAAAATGCTAAGGGGCTAAAAACTTAAACCAAATCACCTCAAAATTCAAAAATAACGCAAAGCTTAGTTACAATAGTCTTTGCGAACTTTGCGTCATTTGCGGTGAGATTTCTGTGTAATCCGAGGTTGATTATCCTTACCCCGATTTATTCACTTCGCCGCAGGTTTCAGTCCCAATAACTAGCTCCAGTCATCCGAAACCGCAGATGAACGCAGATAAACGCAGATTTATATAAATCATATGCGGCGTGTTTATTTGCTCGAAAATGAGCCCCAGACCCAACGAACCGATGAGAGACGCCGGGTTAGATTCAGCAAATCCGTGAAAATCCGTGCGATCCGTGTCATCCGTGTTCTTGGTCATGATGGCGGCGCCGTTTCAAAGCCAGTAACAGGGATTGTGGAGCTTTGCAGGCGACCTCTATTTCCAGTGGACAATAAGCCTATATACTTAAAAATGGATAATACCCCATCCAGACCTACGAAATCTGGACAATCGTGTTGATAGGTCCTTGCGGGAGAACGGCAACGCCAAATCGATGACCGTACAGACAACCCCAACGCGGTACACGCGATATTACCTGACACGAGGGTAACGGTGACGGACAACGGCAATAGCCAGTGGGTGAGGTCTCTGAGTTAGTGTCAGGTTACAGCAAACAAAAAAAGATATAACGTGATAAAAAGAAATTATTTCTTATTCATTCTCTTTTTATTAGAATCCGTCTCGTTGGAGCTATGTTCATCAATGATCGAATCCAGCATGAAATATTTCTCCACAAATCTTTTGAGTTCTTCATCCGAAATTGCCGAAACACGCTGCTCCTCATCATACAATTTCTGGATGTCAGCATGGATCGATTTTATGCGCGGGTCGCTCTTATCGATCTTCGTATCAACATGCATCAATTCATTAAGTGTTTCTTCAACCTTGAAGCGAATGACCTCAAGACCTGAAGAATCACCTATCATGAGCTCCCTTTTCCCGCCCACAAGCTCAGGTGGATATGGTTCATACGTGAACGGGTTCTTGATGATGCCAGCGGTATGAATGCCGCTTTCATGTGCAAAAATATTTTTTCCAACTACTGATTTATTCCGGGGGACGCGTATCCCGATCTCTCTTTCCATGAATCTCGCAAACTCAGTTATGGATTTTAAGTCGTATTTTTCAAATCCTTCAACTCTCTGGATTAAAAATAATGCCACTTTTTCAAGTTCTGCGTTCCCGGCCCTTTCACCGATGCCAAGGAAAGTAAGGCTTGACCAGTTCGCACCGTACCAGTACCCGGCGATGGAACATGCCACTGACATCCCAAAATCATCATGGATGTGTGTCTCGATATTCTTTGTTCCTATCTCACGAAGGCGCTGCGTGATATGTGGAATGCCATATGGCTCATCGACGCCGGGAAATGGAATCCCGAAGCCAACCGTATCACAGAGGCGAATTATGCAATCAGGATCGATCTCAAGAAGCTTTTCAATAAGCGGGAAAACAAAACCCTCATTATCGGCGCGTGTCATGTCCTCGATATGCGCCCTTGTTTTTAGCCCGTGGTCAACCGCATATTGTAATGCATCGGTATATTTCTTTTCTGCTTCTTCCCTGCTTTTTAGTCCCATCTTGTCGAGGACATGAGAGTCTGAGACCGACATCAGGATCCCCGTTTCCTTTATCCCGTCCATGCTCAGGACAAAATCAATATCCTTTGGATTTGCGCGTGCCCATCCCGTCACTTCAGGGAACTCATATCCCCTGTCAAGCATTTCTTTTGCTGCTTCCCTGTCACGGTCATTAAAGACGAAGGTCTCAAGCTTCTCGATGCCGATTTTGTGAAGATATTCATAAATTTCAGTCTTATGCCGTTTTTTCATCACTATTCCGGGCATCTGTGATCCGTCGCGTATCGTGCTATCGCTTATAAAGACATCCTGCCCCAGCGGCAGCTTGATCTTTGGCAAATCCTCATATGACCTGTAGATTTTCATCGGCTGACTGATTGTTATCAGGATTTATATTATTTGTGGTTCTTGTTTTCCCAATATCTTTTCCCAATAAGATCAAGATAAATCAATATATTTCAAAACAAATCAAAAACTTTATGGCCAATGCATACCAAACGAATGATTGTGATAAATTATGGTGAAAATGCCTCCGGAAATAAAGGATATTGTCGCAAAGCAAAAACCATTGCCAATAGCGACTGCTGATAAGAGTGGGAAACCAAATGTTGTATTTGTTACGATGTGGAAAATACTTGATGATGAGACGATCTTATTCGTGGATAATTTCTTCAACAAGACGCGAAAGAACATAGAAGCAAATCCCAATATGGCCATCGTTGCTTATGATGGCGATGCCAAGAAATCATACCAGATAAAAGGTACTGTGGATATCGAAAATAAAGGGGATAAGTTTGCAATCGCCAGGGAGATGGCAGATTCCAAGAAATTGCCGGGAAAATCCGCATTTGTCTTCCATGTGAAAGAGATATACGATGCTACATATGGCCCAAATGCCGGTAAGAAACTGGCTTAATTTTTTTTCGAGATAAAATACGGATCTCCACGTATGGCGAGAGCTCAAGGGTTGCGCCCCCTGAGGATGTGTCCACGTATGCCCGTGCGCTTGGCTACGTGTGCGCAACTCGGCTGACGTAACAGTCGGGCGACGTCAACGCAACGGTTGACGCGGATGCGCACGAAATTGTGAAAATCCGTCATAAAAGTAAAAGAAGGGCACGCGCATAATATTGTATAAACTGAGGAATCCTTGACCAATGACCGATGCGGTATAATCTATCACCCCGACTACCTGAAGCATGAAACTGGCTTCCATCCGGAAAATAAAGAGCGGCTCCTATCGATACTCGCTTATCTTCGGGAAACTGGAAGGCTGACAAAGCTGGATTTGAAAGAGCCAAGGTCTGCAACACTGGATGAGATACAATACATTCATTCCAAAGGCCAGATCGAAACAGCCAGGAAATATTCCGAGCTTGAGATGAACCTTGATCCCGATACGGTATTATGTAAGGATTCCTACAATGTGGCGCTTCTCGCAGCAGGCGGCGCAATAACTGCTGTTGATACAGTTCTGGATAAATGGGATTCTGCTTTTGCCCTCGTAAGGCCGCCGGGGCATCATGCAACCCCGACAAAGAGTATGGGATTTTGCATTTTCAACAACATCGCGATCGCGGCGCGCCATGCACAGAAAATGGGAAAAAAGCGAGTCCTGATAGTAGATTGGGATGTGCATCACGGTAACGGGACGCAGGATGCTTTTTACAATGACCCGACGGTCCTCTATTTCTCAACACATCAGTATCCTCATTATCCGGGAACAGGATGGATGGATGAAGTTGGCACAGGCGATGGTGAGGGATTTAATATAAATGTTCCTCTCCCTGCAGAGACTGATGATTCCGGGTTCATCGCAGCTTTCAAGGAAATACTTGTCCCGGCGGCGCGCGAGTTTAGTCCGGACATCGTTCTTATCTCTGCCGGGATGGATGCATGCAATAATGACGGTCTTGCCCAGATGAGAATGAGCGTAGAAGGTTTTTCCGTTCTTGCTTCGATAGTGAAATCGATAGCTAAGGAGTGCTGCGATGGGAAAGTGGCCGCTGTTCTTGAAGGAGGGTATGACCTCAATCTGCTTTCGCACTCTGTCGCAGCAGTTCTGGATGTTTCCATGGGAAAAGAAGTTGAAATAGAACAGCTTGAGGTAAGTTCGCTGGTCAGGGCGCGGTTGGATGACATAAAGAAAATCCAGAGACGATTCTGGCAATCGATAGATTAATACGTGAAAAGCTATAAGTTAAGCAGCCACTCGAAAGCCCGGTAGTGTAGCGGTCAATCATGCGGGACTCTGGATCCTGCGACCAAGGTTCGAATCCTTGCCGGGCTACTTTCCCCAATTTTATAGTATATTTATTTGGACTGAATTCAAGATAAGTTCATTCAGAGAGACGAAGCTTGGACATAACCACTCTAAGGGTAATTCCTTTTTGATTGTCTTTCTTCCTTCCCCCTTGCTAAAGACAAAATCCCTGCAATTATAAGGATTACGAGACACATCAACAGCGCTGCTTGAATCCCTGAAAGGAATTCAATTGATACACCACCAATAAGTTTTGATGTTCCTATGAAAACTGAGAAAGCTGTGCTCCGCGGTATTGCCACTGTGGCTGCTGTTATTGTAATAACGAAGCTGCCGAGTGTTCCTATGCTGGTCATAAGCCTGAGCAAACCCGATATGCTCCCGTAATGTTGATGCTGTGCATTTGACATCACAGCGCTGCTGTTTGCCGGCCAGAACATGGCACCTCCGATTCCGGAGATTATTGAAGCTAAAATTATGGTATAGTAACTACTTGAAATTGTCAGGGTCATGTACATCATTATCGAAAAACACATGAGCACTATACCAATTGTTGCAATTCCTCTGGCTCCGAACCTGTCGGAAAGCCTGCCCATGTATGGCGAGAGAAAGCTGCTGATAATATAACCGGGTGTTAACAGCAATGCTGCTGTAAATGGATCCAAACCCCTGATACCTTGAAGATACATGATAATCAAGAATGTTACTGATAAGAACCCGAG
>JAPZAP010000090.1 GCA_027460585.1 Candidatus Methanoperedens sp.
CATTCCAAAATGTTCGCACTGGCCGGCTTCGCAATCTTCATCGCTGCGACTTTCACAGTGCGAAAGTGTCAGGAGTCTTATCGCCATATCATGTTTTTTACAGTACGGTGAAACTATCATTTTATTCCTCCTTTATTGTGAACGATCAATACAGATTAATCGTTAACAATAAGTGAATGAATCCTATAGTATATAATATTATTGCATATTTATATAATTGTAACCATTATGATGATGATAAAGTGAGATGGACTAAAAACGAGATTTATTACCAGCTTTTTCCGAATTTTTCACGGAAAACAAGCTGATCAAGCTCTTTTCTCTCAGGAATGCGTGGCTTGCTGGCAGGATGCCCTATCGCCACCACAGCCATTAATTCATATGAATCCGGAGCATCAAGGATTTTATTGGCCATTTCCCCGCTCTTGAGTATCTCACCGAGCCAGACTCCTCCAAGACCCATGGAATGAATGCAAAGGAGCATATTCTGGATGCAAGCGCCAATAGATTGGATATCCTTCACGTAATGGTACATGTGTTCCTTATCCAGAAAAACAACAACCAATAACGGCGCATTTTTTATGGTCGGGCCATAAACTGTAAGTTTTGACAATTCCACCTTTGTTTCTGGGTTCCGGACAACTATAAAACGCCATGGCTGGTTATTCAGGCCAGAAGGCGCCCACCTTCCTGCTTCAAGAATGCTGGTTACGGTTTCATCATCCAAATTTTCATCCGTAAATCCACGGATGCTCCTTCGGGATTTTATTGTTTCTATTGTTTCCATGATATCATCTATATTCATCCATACATTAGAAGATCAGGAGGCTTTGACTGCAGCAACGGGATAATGTTTTCAAGCGATATTGGGAACACTGCCACAATATTTTCACCACACGTCGGACATTTTCTTGATAATTGAAGCGGCGTGACACTTATTGTCTCATCATAAATGGATTCGGATATGAATGGGCTGACAGTATGTGTGGGCTTTCCGATTTCGAATTTTCCGCCAGACAGGAAATCATAATAAGTGATCTTTTCCGAGAAACCGCATTTACACCGTAATTCGATCGTGTTTTTCAAGAATTTATTTTTCTTGTTTTGCTCAAGCAATGAAATAATGGCATCTTTCATTACTATTTAGATTCACGTTCCGGTATTAAATTCCTTCGGAGTAATTTCCAGATAATAGACGAGCTAAAATAATTTTAACCCAAAAGCCATTAAAATCAAGATAAGTGCAGGTTGATGAACCAGATAAACAGTTAATGAATGTTTACCCAGAAATGTGAATATACTGGTAATTTTTCTCTCAAACCTTATGTTTGAAGTTTTTTCAATGATATATCTCCCAAAATACACGCCAAGTAAAATGACACCAAACCATGGTATCAGAGGAAAATAATCGAATGTAGAAAGGTTTTTCGGAACAAAACCAAGCCAGGATAGATATGAAAAGTTGAAAGTCTGTTGCTGTAAATAAATGCCTGATAGAATAATCGATAAGCCAGCAATCAGGTTTAGTTTATTATATTTAATAAAAAATGGAATAAGAAAAGAAGAGACTGCGAAGAAATGCAGTATGCCGAAAAAAATCGTATATTGGGGTACAAAAACATAGGTAAACAGCGTTATTAATGATGCAAAAAAAAGAAGTTTTATCCCTCGCATGAAATATTTTCGGGTTAATTTTTCCTTATGTTTTTCATAACTTATATAAGATGTAACCCCTGACATGAAAATAAAGATAGATGCGATTGAAATAGGAAAGATGTATTGGTATAAATAACCAGACGGAATCGGGATTAACCTGAAATAATCCAGAGTGACGGAATAGTTAAACAATACCATGAAAACAATATCAATACCCTTTATCAAATCAATAGACTGGATTCGATCCTGTTCGAGTGGAGTTTTTTCAACATTCATATTCATCCATACCAGAAGAAAATAAATAGTCTTACGTATCTGCGAAAATCGGTCTTACCTTTGTTATCCGGCCTTGACTGTTGCAGCTACCTTGCCGTGCCTGAATACCCTTATGACACCGCCACTTTGCGAAACAACTATTCCTATGGCCTCGGTCGAATATGTCATGGCCGCAACAGAAGAATGACGCGTCCCGAGTCCTTTCTGTATTTTGACATTGCCTGTATCAATAGTGATATACCGCCCCGCAGCCTCAACGACCCCGTCCCCTGAAATAACAAAAACGCCGTCTAATTGGGCAAATTCCTTGATATTATCGCAGATATCCGAGTTAGTTATCATTCTTTCCTCTTTGACATAACCTTTGAACGGATTTAATACAAGTTGCTTTGATTTTGCAAGGACATTAGCTGAATCGCCGACAAGGAAAGCTGTACCAATGGAACGCCCTTCTCTTCCTTCAGTGCTTATTTCAATGGCGATTTTAATGACCATCTCAAATACCTGCTCGCTCACTCCTGTTCCTTTTAGCAGTTCTTTGATCTCAGATTCTTTCTTATCGCTTTTTTCAGGTGGAGCTGCCCTCGTTTCCATTATCAGGTCGCTGCCTAATATTTCATCCAGTTGTGCAGCAAGGTTTTTATAATAACTTATCTGGCTTCTGATGACGCTTATTTCACTGAAATCATCCGATATTTCACACGCATCCATGAATTTTTTTATGGCTTTGAGGTAAAGCTCTCTTGCCTGCCTGGAATCTCCTCTATCCTGTGCGCTTTGCGCTTTTTTTACGATATTTCGTCCATCTTCCAGGAGAACGTTTTTACCCAATTATTATCACTTCAGTGTCCATTCTATAATTTCAAATTGATAGGCTTTACAATAATATAAGGATAAAGGTGATAAACATAAAATAGGGTTTTGGATTGACAAAGTGCAAGTTTGAAATGACCAGATATATAAGGATATTACTCGTATTTGAAGAACTGCAAAGACAATTATTTTCCGTCTTTCAACCATGTCGCAAACTTGACCAGTGCCCTGCACCGATGTGATATCCTGTTCTTCTCTTCATCCCCCATCTCGCCAAACGTCACTCCATCCACTTCAAATATCGGGTCATATCCAAAACCCAGGTTCCCCCGGATACTTTTAGCGATCTTTCCTTTAACTTCCCCGGAAAAAACAAGCGCCTCCTCATCTGGGCGGCAATACCCGATGACGCATTTAAAGACAGCATTCCTGTTTGATTCCCTTTCCATGAGTTTAATTATCCTCTCATTTCCCAGGGTTTTTGCGACATAAGCAGAATACGGGCCCGGAAAACCTGAAAGCCCTTCAATGAAAATGCCGGAATCATCTACCATGACCTCACAATTAAGTTTATTCGCTGCCCACTTCGCGCCAAAACTTGCGATCGCCGCAAGACCATCTTCCTGCAATTCGGGATAGCCGCAATTATTTTGCACTATTTCGATGCCCAGTGGCGCCAGGATGCCCGTTGCTTCAATGACCTTATGGGGATTGCCGGTAACAAAGATTATTTTTCTCATGGAAGTCCTAAAAAAGATTATGCGGATGCAGATAGATCCGTGAAAGTCCCCCTATTCCCTCCGTGTCATCCGTTTTCGATTCAAACTAACCTCAAAAACGTGGGAAATTATCAGCTCATTGGGTAACTGTACCATTTATTTCACAACTCTTTTTCCGTATGCACGTACAAATTTATTTTTATTCTTTCTAGCAATTGAACTCCTGATATATTCCCGGTATTTCGGGTTATATTTCATAAGGATCAACATTATCGGATAGCGCAGAAATATTATTAAGGAAATTATCCCTACCATAAAACCCACGGCAAGTATTAATTTCGATAATAATGGCAGGCTGTTAATATCTATCATATGAGATTATTCTAAATTTATTTTGCCTTATCCAGACCGAATTCCTTATGCAGCACGGAAACTGCTTTCTTTGCACCATCTTCACTCACTGCGAATGAAATATTATGCTGGGACGAACCCTGGCTTATCATAATTACGTTCACCTGGGCTTTCCCAAGCGCCCCGAATACCCTGCCAGCGACTCCGGGCGTATTTGCCATGCCTGCACCTACGACCGCTACAACCGAAATGTTCCTGTCAGGCGTTACTTCTTTAATGGTTCCGTTCTTGAATTCAGCTTTAATCGCCTTCACAGCCTTATCCAGATGTGCTTCATCCACCACCAGTGAAATATTTGCTTCTGATGAGCCCTGGCTTATCATGACAATATTAACGCCTGCATTCGCAAGGGTGGTGAAAACACGAGCTGCAACACCAATTGTTCCGACCATCCCCGCGCCCGAAATATTTATTAGCGCCACTTTTGTAATTACCGTTACTGCTTTTACAATATCTTTGCTCAATTTCTGGTCTTTTACAACAAGTGTTCCGGCAACCTCAGGATGGAATGTATTCTTTACGCGCACAGGTATCCCGTGCCTGATCGCAGGCTCAATTGCCCGCGGATGCAACACTTTAGCCCCAAAATATGAAAGTTCCATTGCTTCGATATATGATATTACAGGTATGGGTTGGGCTTGCGGTACGATATTCGGGTCAGTTGTCATTATCCCGTCCACTTCTTTCCAGAGCCATATCTCATTGGCTTTTATCGCTGCTCCCACTATCGAGGCCGTGAAATCAGAGCCGCCGCGGCCAAGGGTTGTGATGATACCCGCTTCGTTCTCGGCTATGAAACCGCATATTACGGGGATACTGTCCTTAAGAAGTGGTTCAATTCTTTCTTTTACCAGTGAATATGTTTCCTCAAGAGGTTTGGCATTCCCGTACTCATCAGTGGTTACAATTCCTGCTTCGCCACCTGTGAAGGAACATGAATTTACTCCCAGGGAATTGAAAGACCCTGAAATGATAGGCGCAGCCAGCCTTTCGCCGTATGAGGAAATGTAATCAATAGATCTTGCAGTTAGTTCACCAAGGTAACAGATGCCGATCAATGCTTTTTCAAGTTCTTCTATGCGCTGGTCAATATCCTTCGTCACATTTTCAATTATCGAAGGAAGGTTGATAGCATCATGAGCTGCTTTATGGTGCTGTTTTGTGAGGTCTGCGATGAATTCCTTGACTCCTGAAGTTTTTCCTGTCTCTGAGGCATCCCTGGCGTTTTTAAGAAGGGCATCCGTGACGCCGCTGAGAGCTGAAGTAATAAGAACGACTTCATTTCCTTCATCCCGGTATTTTTTAGCCAGTTCTGCGACATGTTTCATGCGGATGCCGTCGCCAACAGAAGTGCCTCCGAATTTCATCACTAATCTCATACTGGGCTTTTGAATCGTTAGAAGTTCTATTAAAGATTTTGGAAAAAATTTTGGAGGGATGGAGACGGGATTTCAGGAAGTATGTTTATATTATTAATTCCCAAAACCTTCTTCATTTCAAATAACGCCTCCAGTTTTTGATTCCGGAGGGTTTTGGACCTTCTGGATTAAATATATATACAATAAATTACAAACAAATCGTTAATAATCCGTCAGGGATTGTTTTCCGGGAGAGTGGAATATTTTGAGTATCGAGTATAACAAAGGGAGGAATATTAATGAAAAATAAGAATAAGTATATTTTAGTACTTTTGATCGTGTTTGGAGTTCTGGCCGCAGGATGCATGGGACAGCAAACAACTCCTGTAACACCAACGCAAAGTGCGCCCACAGATACAAAGCCAGCGCAGACTGCGCCTGTAATACAGGCAAATGATAAAAGTACAAATGATAAAATGACAGATCAGGATGCCCAGAAGATGGTCACTGATGGCCGGGAAATATTCCGTCACGACACTTTTGGCGATGAGGCTTATTGGGGCGATACGCTGAAGCTGCACCAGGCCATTGCGGGGGCAGCTAATGGAGGAGTTGGGGGAGGAGTGGACCCAAAGACAGCTCTTGCAGTTGGTTTAAAGGTTGACGTGGATGCACTTCCCCCAGAACTTGTTAATAATCTTAAAGCAGGAAAAGTAAATCTGACCGACCCTGCTACAACGATTGCCCTTCTTCAACTGGATGCAGTTGTGGGGGTCAAAGGTTTCTTTGATGAAAATAAAAACCTGAAGTCAATCGGTATTACCTGCGCTCTCTGTCATTCGACGGTGGATGATTCACTAACAAGTGGCATAGGTCACAGGCTTGATGGTTGGCCAAACCGGGATCTTAACGTAGGTGTAATTGTATCCCTTGCCCCTAACCTTCAGCCAGTAGCAGACCGCCTGCATACCAACGTGACAACTGTAAAAGCAGTTCTTAACAGCTGGGGACCAGGGAAATATGATGCCGAACTAAATATGGATGGTAAAGCTATGCAGCCTGATGGAAAATCAGCAGCAACTTTACTCCCTGCCGCTTTCGGTCTTGCAGGAGTGAATCTTCATACATATGGAGGATGGGGTTCAGTAACTCACTGGAATGCTTATGTAGCAAATACCCAGATGCGGGGCAAAGGCGTATTCTATGACCCAAGACTTAACAACAAGGCCAAATATCCGCTTGCTGTTGAAACAGGTGACTGGAACATAAGAAATGACCCGGACATGGTAACATCGAAGCTTCCTGCTCTCCAATTCTATCAACTATCTCTTAAGGCTCCAATACCGCCAAAAGGGAGTTTTGATGAGACAGCAGCAGCGAACGGCCAGGCAATATTCAATGGTAAGGCAAACTGCGACAGATGCCATGTTCCGCCGGTCTTTGCTGAACCGGGATGGCCAATGCATAATGCCAGCGAAATGGGTATAGATGATTTCCAGGCCAAAAGGTCACCGGATGAAATGTACAGGACAACTCCTCTTAAAGGGCTCTTTTCACACATGAAAGGCGGCTTTTATCATGATGGACGCTTTGCCACTTTGATGGATGTTGTCAACCATTATGACAAATTATTCGGATTGGGGCTGGCAGACAATGAAAAGAACGATCTCATCGAATACATGAAATCAATCTAAGCTATATATATTCGCCTCCATTTAAATGGAGGCAACTTTATTTTTCAGATTTTGAAACGTTTTATCCTAATTGTTTATTTCGATAATGACCGGTGGAAGATTATTTTTGTTATTAAAAAAAACGGGGTAAAAAAAGAGGGAAAACCTAAACGTTCTTAACCATCTTCATTACCTCTCGCATAAATGCGGGCAGGTCCATCGGCCAACGCGAAGTGACGAGATTGCCATCAACGACCACCTCTTTATCCTCCCAGATTCCGCCTGCCTCTTTTATCTCTTCTGGCACACCATCATACCAAAAAGAAGTAAGGTGCCTTCCTTTTACAAGGTTGGCCGAAACAAGAGTATAGGGGCCATGACAGATAGAGGCGACGGGTTTATTTTCGGCAAAGAATGATTTGGCTATCTCCTGCGCTTTTTTAATTTTGCGCACGGTTGCCGGCGCTCCGTTTGGCGCTCCGCCCGGAATGATAAGAAGATCATATTCGCCGGGATCAACTTCATCAATAGTTTTATCGGGTTTTAAAACATAGCCGTTTTCCCCGCTTATTTCCTTCATGCCGGGTGCCGCGATATCCACCTGCCATCCTTCCTCCAGCAGGCGGAAAACAGGGAAGAAGACTTCCATATCTTCGAATTTATCAGCAGTGAGTACAACAGCTTTGCGGTTTGATTTATTTTTACTAAGTTGCATAAATTTTCTCCTCAATTCATATATTGCAGTTTCCTATAGAAATAGTATTTACCGGATGATTTATCTCACAGCCTCAAACAAGATTGTGCTAATGTGCGCTGAATCTGTTTATTTATTATAAGCTGGAAAAAATGACAAATAGGTGGGCGTCAAATCTTTTGGTGTTACAATATTATAAATCGTAAATACGCTATCATAAATCTGCGTTCATCGGCGTTCATCTGCGGTTTATTATTTTCAAATATTTTATGATAGCCCCCAACACCAAACTTTTTGACTTCCCCACAAATAGAATACCTTTTTATAGTAATGGAAATAATTTCTGTTAAAGGGTTAACAAAGTTAAAATTCATTTTCAAACGGAGAATTATGTTACAATTTCAGGGTTATGGTGGACGTAGATACAGAACTGGATTCGGAATAATTATTCTGGTAATAATTTTTATCACCGGGATTTACCCGGTTTCCGGCCAGTTTGTAAACCGTGTATGGGATCAAAACAAGAATACAGGAACTGATTATACATGGAACTCATATAACTTTCCCGGCTTTTATTATGATCTTGACGATGACATCGCCACAGAGGAGCTTACTATCCAGAATATCGGAAGAACAATAGCTGCCGGTGACATAATTTACAAGACTTCCCCTATTGAAATAAATTTCAATTATTCTGGTTTTGGCAAGTATATGATAATCGGTTTCATGGCTGACAGGTATTTTGCGGGATATACGTCAAACAGCGTTATTTCGGACAATACCGAAATAAATACGATTGGAAATGCGCAGTTACAGAGAGTGCTTTTTGACGATGAGGATAAAAGAGTCGTTTACCAGGGCGGCACCCTGACATTAGGAGAAGGGTATGTATTAAAATTGAAAGAGATCGATGTTGGAGCCGGCCCGAGACAGGTCTGGTTTACTCTTTTGAAAGATGGGACTGAAGTTGATAATGGTGTTGTTGGCGCAGGAAACACCTATGTATATTCCAAGAATGTCGGAAGTGTCAATAATTTGCCGATCCTGGCCGTACGCATAGATTCGGTCTTCAGTGGAGGCGACTTAAATGCGGCATTCGTCAAGGGATTGTTCCAGATTTCGGATTCGTACATTACCATAGGAAGCTCAGATAGATACGGAAGCATGGAAATCACCCAATCCAGTAATAACCTGATCAGCATGGTGAATTCAAATCCGATCGTATTGTCCCCCGGAGACACGATTGATTTGATGGGGAATTTGAAACTAATAGTAGCTGACAACAGCAGTGTCCTGCGTTTTGCCCCATCGGTTGAAGAGACAGGAATATTTGATGTCAGGGGAACGATTTATCCGGTGACCAGCGAATGGACTCCACTCAATTTTGGCCTCGATATAGGGAGTTCAAATATTGGCTTTTTTTATGATATGAAAAGGGATATCGGGACTGAGACGCTCACGATAAACGAGATAAGCGGCAACACTATCCAGAATGGCGGCCTTGTATATTCCACATCCCCTGAAGAAATCAGCTTCGAGTACTCTCCTTTTGGTTCCTACCAGGTGATAGGTTTCATGGCGGACAAATATTTTGCCGGATATACGGCAAACACAAATCCTCCGAATCCAACGGACAGTATAGAACCAATAAGCGCAATTTCCCAGGGTCAGCTTCATAAAATACTTACCGATGAAGACACCCAGCATGTGTTATCAGTGGGAAGTACTCTTTCCCTGAAAGAAGGTTATGTCCTGAAAGCTGAAGAAATAGACCTGACCTCAAGACAGATGCTTATGAGCCTGCTAAAAGATGGTAAAAAAGTGGACACAATACCGCTCTCCCCCAATCAAACTTATGTATTCACCAAAACTGTGGGGTCAGTATCAAACCTTCCTATTTTAATCATCAGGTTTGAGAATGTGTTCGCTGGTTCAGAGTTGCAGGCTGCATTCATTAGAGGTATTTTCCAGATATCAGAATCAATGACACCGGTGAGAACCGGAGACTCTTACGGCCAGATGGAAATCACCAGCGTCAGCCCCGGAGGTATAATTATGGATAATCCAGGTTATATCGGTCTTTCCAGGGGAAATTCGGTGGATCTGATGGGTAATATTAAATTCAAAGTCGCTGATTCCGATGTCGTCAGGTTCTATCCTTATGTCACTGTAGTGCCTGCAATGATCAGTTCCCAGCTAGTCATTGATGTCCCGGAAAAAGCCACAGCAGGAGACGTCATTACGATTACAGTTACAGCTGGCGGTTCTGCGGTTGAAGGTGCTTCTGTTGTTTTCGGTTCGGCAACAGGACTGACAGATACTTCGGGCAGATTTAACTATTCGTTACCAAGATCACTGAATGGAACATATAACATAACGGCAACTTTATTGGGGTACCAGAAGGGAACTAAAAGCATAGAAGTGGCCGGTTATGTCGAGAAAATGTTAAGCATAGAGGCACCGGCACAGGCCAACCAGTTAGAAAATATAATTATACGAGTGTCGAACCAGGATATTCCCATAGAAGGCGCCGATGTGAAATTTGATAATGTTAGCATTGGTTCAACTGATAATGCAGGTTTCCTGAACTATACGCTTGAAAAGAGCGGAACTCACACCATATCTGCATCAAAGGACGGATATCTTACGGTAGGTCGGGACATAGATGTCCGGGCGCCTTTTTCCGATTTCAGAGCCATTGATATAAATATTACCCCGGATATTTTGATGACAGGGGAGACCGCTGTTATCATTTCAAATATAACGAATGCCGGTAACATGAAAGACACGCTTCCGGTAGTGCTGGTGGTTAACAGCACGGAGGTGGACAGCAAGTTGATAACTCTGGCTCCGGCTGAAACAAAGGAAGTTGATTTCATGTATAATTCAACGCTTCCTGCAGGCAATTATACTGTTGAAATCATTGGGCAGAAAAGTTTGATAAGGATCGAACAGAAAATAACGACGCCTGCCTATGAAGCAGTTTCCACAATTGGGGTTTTGCTGGTCATGGCGTTGATCTTGAGGAGACGAAATTCATAGGCCTTAATTTTTCAGAGGGCTTTTAAAATCCTTTTTGGATTAGTCAAGAACCTAATTTATTTTCCCGAATACTTTGGAGTCACAGAAATCCAACTTATCCAATTTACATGATAAAGCTGGCAATCATAGTCAAGAACCTAATTTATTTCACAAAATGCCAAACACTTTGCGCTCTTTGCGTCCTTTGCGGTGCACGATTTTTTTCACCGCAAAGAGCGCAAAGGACGCAAAGATAGTTTGAATTTTTTGGTATTCAACTAATCTGCGTTTAAATAAGCCTGAAAAAACAGCCAACTGAAACGAACTCCTGTAGCGTGAGTTCGTACAAGTTAGTTGTTAATTTTTTTCATACCAGAGCGAGTTGGTTTTTTACAATATTTCAAACAGAACTATCTCCATGCTCTATGCATTTCGATCAAATTTTCTAATCGCTTTCACCTTTTAGAACCTCATTAATTACATCCTGGGTTCGAAGCGATCCTTCAGCAACACGTTTTATCATAGGATATAGATACTTGCAGTCATCTATATTAGTTAAGACATCTGAGCCAACCTCTTTGATGACCTGATCTACTATTCTCGTACATCTATCACAAATTCTATTTTTGTTTGAAGTGGATTTTCCACATATGTCACAATTCATATTTTTTCCCCAATTATATTTTAGAACTCATCGGATAAATAGATATTGTGCATAAACAATTTTGTTTTTCCTATATTGCCGGAGGCTCCTGAAGAAATGTTACCGGTCTTATTTCCTGAGCTTTTCAAGAAACTGCCTTCGAAACTTTGTGACCTTTGGCTCGATCACTATCTGGCAATATTGCTGGTCAGGATTATGGAGAAAGTACCCCTGGTGATACTCTTCGGCAGGATAGAAGACCTTAAATTGCGTAATCTCGGTTACGATGGGCGCATTCCAGATTTTGCCTGACTCAATTTCATTCTTCATTTCTTTTGCAGCAGCCTCCTGTTGCGGTGTATGAAAGAAGATCGCAGACCGATATTGGGTTCCCACATCTGCGCCCTGGCGGTTTAAAGTCGTAGGGTCATGGACGGTGAAAAAAACATCCAGGAGTTCTTTAAAAGATATGATCTCCGGGTCAAAGGTGATTTGTACAGTTTCAGCGTGACATGTTTTTCCTCTGCTGACTTCCTGGTAAGATGGGTCTGGCACAAAGCCCCCGGAATAACCGGAAACGACTTTCTCCACTCCCCGCAATTCGCCAAAGATTGATTCAAGGCACCAGAAACATCCTCCGGCCAGGGTTGCTATTTCACGGCGTTGCAGCATAAGTAATTCCTCATTCCCACATATCTATCTGTATTTATTCATATACAAACGTTTTCATAAATCCTAATCGAATTATTGAAGGAACAATCCATTGAAGGATAAAGGGTTAAACTTTTATAAACAAAAAGACTATTAATAATATAGTGGGGCTAAAACATGGTTGAGATAACTATTATAGTTGCGTTCATTGCGGGGCTGGTCTCATTCTTATCCCCGTGCATGCTGCCGATCATTCCAACGTTCCTGACATATCTTGCCGGGGTCTCCCTTGCAGATACCGGATCGAAACAGAAACATATTTTTCTTAACAGCCTTTTTTTCGTCCTTGGATTTTCGGTGGTTTTTGCAGTTCTGGGTATTTTGCTGAATTCCGTCCTGCGGGCATTTGCAAGTGATGCCCAGATATGGCTTGCACGTATAGGGGGCATAATCGTCATTTTTTTTGGTCTTTACCTGGTAGGACTTATCGAAATACCAATTCTTGAGCAGGAACATAAATTCAAGATCGGATTGAAGTTCAATTCAAAATATTTCACATCTTTCCTGTTCGGGGCAGCTCTTGCGGCTGGCTGGACTCCATGCGTCGGGGTTGCATTTGGTAGCATCCTGGGGTTAGCTGCCATACAGCCGGGAATGGCATTTTACCTCTTGCTTTCCTATTCCCTGGGTCTTGGGGTTCCTTTCCTTATTGTAGGCTTATTCACATCAAAGGCTTCAAATTTCATTATGAGCGCCACGATTCGCCACGCAAGGTTTTTCAAATATATTAACATCACTTTCGGTACTATCCTGATCATTCTTGGCATACTTGCCTTTACTCGTAACCTGAACTTAATTGCCAATTTTGGCCCTCTTAACAGGTGGCTCTTAGGACAATGAAACAAAAAACAATCATACTAATAGTCGTCTTGATTGCAATAACTGCGTCAATCCTTTATCTGGAGGGATTAAAACCTGTGAGGATAGCACCCGGAGAAGCACAGGTCAAACCTTTGAACAATATGAAATTGGGAAAATACCCGCTGGCAAATGAAATTGTAAATCCTTCGGGTTTTATCAACACGAATAATATCACTGTCGGAGAATTGATCGGAAAGAAAGTTATACTTATTGATTTTTGGACATATAGCTGTATTAACTGCCTGCGGACTTTGCCTTATCTTAATAGCTGGTATGAAAAATATAAGGATCAGGGATTTGTAATTATTGGAGTTCACACGCCGGAGTTCCAGTTTGAACAAAATTATGACAATGTGCTGGCAGCAGTTCAAAAATATAATATTAAATATCCTGTTGTCCTGGATAATAACTATTCGACCTGGACCGCTTATGGAAATCTGTACTGGCCGCATGATTATCTCATTGATATTGACGGTTTCATCGTTCATGACCACATTGGCGAGGGAGATTATGATGTGACTGAAAAATATATCCAGGATGCTTTGAAAGAAAGGGATGCAGTTTTAAACATCAATGATCAGATCAGCACGGAAGTTTCAAAGCCAGCAGGAGCGCCTAATGTCGATCTTGCCAGGGTGAGCAGTCCTGAAATTTATTTTGGGGCAAACAGGAACACTTATCTGGGCAATGGAATGGTAAATACAAATGGGATTCAAAATCTTACTGAACCGGCGCAGGTTTTAACAAATACCCTTTATCTGTCAGGCACCTGGGATTTCCAGAATGAATATGCCGAAAATAAAGATCCGGGGGCGAAAATCATTTTTCGTTATAATGCAAAAAATGTTCATTTTGTAGCAAGTGCAAACGAAAATATAACGATCCGGGTTCTCCGTGACGGAAAGCCGCCTGGAAATGAGTCCGGGAAAGATGTTTCGGTAATAAATGGCTCAAGTATAGTAACCATCAGGGAACCCCGGCTCTATACACTGATCGAAGATCCCCTGGGTTATGGAGAACATACGCTTGAAATTATTGTAGAAAATCCGGGTTTGCATGCATTTACATTTACCTTCGGGTGATTTATTGCGTGGTTTCGCAATAGATTTACACGACCAATTTTATGGGGTAAATTTCATCTAAATGCGGGGATTTCAAAAAGTTTGGTGTGAAAGGCTATCATAAAATATTTGAAAATAAAAAACCGCAGATAAACGCGGATGAACACAGATTTATGATAGCGTATCTACGTTCATTTGAATTCCAAAATAAAAAGGTTATACACTTACCTAAAAGCAGAAGTGTTATGACAACATATATTATATAGCTCTAATTTGGAGGTTCATTATTGTTCCGGTGATAGAAGCTGATGGATTGGAAAAACGATATGGTGAATTTATTGCCGTGGATAATATCAGTTTTGTAGTAAATGAGGGAGAAGTTTTCGGTTTTCTTGGTCCGAATGGTGCTGGCAAGACTACTGCGATGAAAATGATCCAGTGTGTCTCACCCAAAAACAAAGGAAAGCTTGAGGTTTTCGGAATGGATGTGAGCACTGACCAGCGAAAGATAAAAAGACTTCTTGGAGTAGTGCCCCAGGAGAGCAACCTTGACCCGGATTTTTCTGTTTACCAGAATCTCCTCGTATATTCACGATATTTTGATATTCCGCAGAAAAAAGCAGAAAACATCATTGATGAACTTCTTGATTTCGTGATGCTGAAAGAGAAAAAAGATACATTGATAACCTTATTATCAGGAGGAATGAGAAGGCGGCTTTTACTTGCGCGGGCTCTCGTAAACAATCCCCGGCTGCTGGTCCTTGATGAGCCCACCGTTGGACTTGATCCGCAGGCAAGACACCTTATCTGGGAAAAGATAAAGAAGTTGCAGTCTTTGGGAAATACGATCGTTCTTACAACCCATTATCTTGAAGAGGCTGAGCGTTTATGCGACAGGCTTGTGATCATGGATAACGGTAAAATCCTGGTTGAAGGAAAACCTTCAGAACTTATAAGGGAATACATTGGCACAGAAATTGTGGAAGCAGATAATAATCCAGCGGTATTGGATTGTTTAAATAAGACATCTTCGAAATTTGAAGTAGTGGGAGATACGATCCAGGTATATACAGATGATCCACAGGCTGTCATGAATGCTCTTTTAAAGGAATGTGACTTTGGAAAAGTGATCGTTCGAAGAGCCACACTTGAAGATGTGTTCCTGAAATTTACGGGAAGAAAATTAAGGGATTGATAAAATGTCATATTTTGATGTGCCAAAACTCACAGGCAGTTTGTGGAAAGTCTGGTTTCGCAACAAAGATGTGTTCATGAAAACGATTATCGTTAATTTTATTCCCTCGTTCGCACAGCCACTTTTATATCTTTTTGCTTTTGGATTCGGAGTCGGCAATTCCATAAATGTCATGGAAGGTGTCTCATATATCAGATTTATTGCTCCAGCCCTGATAGCCTTCGGGATCATGGACGCATCTTTTTTTGAATGCACTTTTGGTTCTTATGTACGAATGTATTACCAGAAGACCTTTGATGCCATAATCGCAACCCCCCTCTCGATTGAAGAAGTAATTGCAGGTGAGCTTCTCTGGGGCGCCACTAAAAGCGTGATAAATTCTATAATAATGCTGCCTATATTTGCGATCTTTGGAATTATTGATTTTCCCTCTTCATTGTTAATAATCCCATTTTCTTTTCTGGCCGGACTTCTTTTTGCAGCCATTGGCATGTGCTTCACTGCAATAGTACCAAGCATAGATTCTCTTAATTACCCAACATTCCTATTCATAACTCCTATGTTTCTCTTTAGCGGCACTTTTTTTTCACTTTCGCTTATGCCGGATTTTATCCGGTATTTTGCTTTGGCAGTACTTCCCCTTACTCATGTGGTCATTATCATTCGTTCACTGACGCTTTCACAACCGAATCCATTAATGCTTTTCAGTTTTGCCTGGATCTTCCTGGCAACACTACTGTTTTTTGTACTCTCGATTAACTTGATGAAAAAGAAACTCATTGTTTAGAGAGAAAGTCCAGACACCTGGGAATTAACTTCATTTCATCGAGATAAAAAGAGTTGGTAGTCCGTATCAAACTATAGCATAGTTCATAAATTTCTGTACTATTATTAACAATTAGCCGCAGATGAACGCCAGATGGATTGTAATTGAACACGGATGACGCAGATGACACGGATGCGCACGGATCCGTGAAAATCCGCGCGATCCGTGTCATCCGTGTTCTAAGTCGCTGTTGTTGTATTTGTTCATAGAATGTCATCCAGATTACTGTTTGCGTCTACGGTCATTTTCGAACTTCACCATAATTCACTGTTTTATTTTCAAGTTCGGGATATAGGATGAAATATATCCCCCCAAAAATTGTGGGGTTAAGGTTTTAAACATAATATTCAAAAGGTTTAATTGAATTAACGACTTGTTGTTTAATACGGTTAGCATAGATAACCAAACGAAAAAAGTTCCTGAGGAGAAAAAGTATGGAACAATCAGATGAATGCTTTATAAAGGTCACCAAAAATGGACCCTACATATTTTTTGGGAAAATTCCAATACTAGAATATGTGATAAATTGCGACAGTAAAGGTATTCCAATTAATTGGGTATTGGGAAAGGAATATCCAGTTAAAGAAAATTGTGCATTGTGCCGTTGCGGGCAATCAAAAAACAAACCTTTCTGCGATGGGACTCATGCCGATATAAATTTCAATGGAACCGAGACAGCGGATATGGAACAATGTCATAGGGAGGCTAAAGAGATAAACGGTCCGGAATTGAGATTGAAAGATGTCGAAAAACTCTGCGCATCTGCACGCTTCTGTCATCGGTCAGGAGACATCTGGGAACAGATTCCCAGATCTGACGATCCGGATATAAAAAAAAATGCCATCAGGAATTCATGCGATTGTCCTTCGGGCCGCCTTTTACTCTGGGATAAAAATACTGGGAAAAGTCTTGAGCCAGAACTTGGATGTTCAATCGCACTGGTTGAAGATCCTTTTATGGGGGTAAATGGTCCGATCTGGGTGAGAGGGGAAATTCCAATCCAATCTGCCGATGGTGAGATATATGAAAGAAGAAATCGTGTCACCTTATGTCGATGTGGTAAATCCTTAAATAAACCATTCTGCGACAGCAGTCACTACCCGGAAAAGTCGCAAGGGGGAATAACGATGCCAAGGGAGAAAGGCGAGTTAAAAGACATCAAAGGAGACCTTGAAGATTTTCTGAAAACCAGGAAACGGGCATTTGTACTGTTTTATGCATCCTGGTGTGGATTCTGCCGGAGATTTCTGCCAATATATGAAAGATATTTTGAGAAAGAGCCAGAGACTTTCCTGCGAGTCATGATAGATGACAGGGAGGATTTAATGGACAGATATTCAGTGGAGATAGTGCCTACAGTGATTGTATTTGAAAATGGAAAGATAAAAAGAAGATGCGATGGAGAAGCCGGTATCGGGTTGAATGAAAAACAGTTGATGGATATTATCAACAGGAGCCAGGAATAAACGTTTTGTTCAGGAATTGGCCAGTCTATAGCATAGTTCATAAATTTCTGTACTATTATTAACAATTAGCCGCGGATGAACACCAGATGGATTGTAATTGAACACGGATGACGCAGATGACACGGATGCGCACGGATCCGTGAAAATCCGCGCAATCCGTGTCATCCGTGTTCTAAGTCGCTGTTGTTGTATTTATTCATAGAATGTCATCCAGATTACTGTTTGCTTTTACGGTCATTTTCGAACTTCAATATACCTGTGCTCCTCAAAAATCTCAGGATATTTTTCTTTTATAATATAATTGAACTAAACCCGGATCAAATGTTTTTACGTCAATCAATTCCAGATTTTTTTCATTTGATCTTCCTTTAAAAAGTGGAATTCCTTCTCCAAGTAAAATAGGAATTATAGTGATAATGAATTCGTCTATTAAATCGAATTTCAGGAACTCATCAATAATTGAAGCGCCACCCACAAGCCATATATTTTTGTTATCGCTTAATTGGCTGATAAAATCTTTTGCGTTTTTGCTGACAAAAGTCACATTTTCATCTTTGCGCTTTTCCTTATTCCTTGTGAAAACAAAACAATCCTTCCCTCTGTATGGAAATTCACCAAAAGTCAAAACTTGTTTGTAAGTAGTATTACCCATTATTACAATTCCGACCTTTTCTAAAAAATCTTTGTAACCATAATCTTCCTGGCCGTTTTCATAAGGTGATAACCAATCTACAGACCCATCTTTACGGGCGATGAAACCATCGAGGCTTGAGGCGATATATAGAATTATATTGTTTGGCATAATTTTTTGGCGCTTTCAGGATCATCCGCTGGCAGGTCAAATTGTACTATTGTTGGCATTCCCATCACATTGATTTATGTTGGGTGGTCAAGGGTATCGGTTGGATGGAGATACTTATTCACCATTTATAGTTTCAACTATTTCCCTGAAATCCTCCAGTCCGGCTTCTACATTTTCAATAATCTCATTTGCCAGGATATCCGGATCAGGCAAGTTATCCAGATCAGCAAGGCTTTCATCTTTTACCCAGGAAATATCAAGGTTTGTTTTATCTCTTGAAGCTATTTCCTCATACGGGAATTTTCTCCAACGCCCATTCGGATTGTCCTTTGACCATGTTTCTTTTCGTTGATGCCTGTTTTCAGGATTGTAACATTTAATAAAATCCAATAAATCCTCGAATTTCATCGTTTTTTCTTTCAGCGTAAAATGAATATTGGTACGAAAATCATATATCCATACCACTTTTGTCCATGGGGTTTTACTTGCTGGCTTATTCTCAAAGAAGATAACATTTGCTTTTACACCCTGTTTGTAAAAAATACCTGTCGGAAGTTTTAAAATTGTATGCAGATCCGTTGTTGCAAGCAGGTTTTTACGGACAGTCTCTCCAGCTCCTCCTTCAAATAATACATTATCAGGAAGAACAACCGCTGCACATCCGTCTGATTTCAGGATTGTATGGATATGCTGAAGGAAGTTTAACTGCTTGTTAGAACTGGTTGCCCAGAAATCCTGGCGATTATAAACAAGATCCTCTTTTTCCTGTTCCCCTTCTTCATTTGTAAAGGACATGCTGCTTTTTTTACCAAAAGGTGGATTGGTCAAAACATAATCATAACGCTCGCTTGGAACGGATATAAGGGAATCCGCTGGTGATATATAAGATTCACCATCAATCTCTCCAATGTTATGAAGGAACATATTCATAAGACACATTCTTCTTGCGCCTGCAACGATTTCATTTCCTGAAAAAGTCCTGTCTTTGAGGAATTTTTTCTGCTCTGTATTCAAACTGTAATTTTTCGGGTTGCTTAAGAAATCATACGATGCAAGGAAGAAACCTCCTGTTCCACATGCAGGATCACATATCGTTTTTTCAGGTTCAGGATGAATGCATTCAACCATCGCCATGATAAGCGAACGGGGAGTGAAATACTGGCCGGCGCCGCTTTTCACGTCCTCTGCATTTTTTTCAAGCAGTCCTTCATAGATTTTCCCCTTAACATCAGTACCCATCAGGCTCCAGTTTTCATTATCGATCATGCCTATGATGCGCGATAACATAGCCGGATCCTGTATCTTGTTCTGTGATTTTGTAAATATCTGTCCAAGAATGCCCCTGGCCTGGCTTAATTCACGGAGAAGTTCTGTATAATGGGATTCCAGTTCAGCCCCTTTTTTCATTACCAGGCTTTCCCAGTGATATTTTTCCGGGATCGGAAGTTTTCGGTCATAGGGTGGTTTTGAATATTCATCAGCCATTTTCAGAAAAAGCAGATATGTCAACTGTTCCAGATAATCCCCATAGCCGACACCAGCATCACGGAGTACGTGTGCGTAACTCCAGACCTTTGATATTATGGCACTTGTGTTCGTCATTTTTTTTAATCCATTTTTCTTATGTTCTTTTTGATGCGGTACCGCTCGGTAATGGAAAATAGTGATTATGCAGCATACATTACTTTCCCCTTTTTTGCATATTCAACAACAAGGGAAGTTCCGCGCTCAAATTCTTCCGATGTCAGGGTAACAATATCAAGAGGCATCATGAATTTCTTAAGGGTCATTATTTCAGCGTATTTGGTCAATCTCGCCCTTTCAAAAATGTCTTTTCCGTGAAAATCTTCTGATATGATTAGAATATCAACATCGCTTTCCTTAGTGGTTGTTCCTTTGACCTGCGAGCCGAATAGAATTATCTTTGAAACTTTCAATCCTTTTTCTTTCAGACATTTTTCAAAAAATCTGACAACCTCAGTTACTTTTTCTTTAACCATCTCAATTATTCCTTACTTTTTCTCCTTGTTGGTTTATTGTTTTTTTCCTTTATCTGCTTTTCTTGTCGTATCCTCTCCAGCAGTTTCTCGGCAGGCTCCCAATCAGGAGCATTTCGGGCTTTTTCCAGCTCTTTTTTGTTAAGCAGTTTTCCCTCAAAAGCTTTTTTCAGGATGCTCTGGCGCAGGGATTCTGCTTTTTGCAGGGATTCTGTTATGGTTGCTTCCATTTTGTCGCTTACTGAGAGGCGGCGCTCGACCTCGGTAACGATTCGGAGCTGCTCGGCGAGGGGAGGGAGGGGAATATATGAAGTCCTGATTTTATCAAGGATAATACGTTTAATAGCAGTTCCTGTCATTTGTCCCGTTGTCATATTAAATCCAATCGGGCTATTTAGAAAATGTTTCAGGTAATACGAATTAAGTATATTTTTATTAGATTTGAATAAAGCCACGCTTGAAAGTAAGCTAAATTCTTCTTCGAGGTTATTAATCACTGCAATCCCTGTTTTTACACCATCTTTAGTTAAAAGCACATCACCCTTTTCAGGATTGCAACGTCCGTAAATTGATTGGTGAAAAGATGAATCTACATAAGTTACTTCAGAAAGATTCAATCCATTTTCTTTAATGTTTTTTGCTGTGATGTATAGGTACGTTCCATCTCCCCGTGAATCATATTGGATTTTTGGAGAAAAATGACTGCCATCTTGTATTTTTTGGCAAACCATATCGAATCTTGCACATGCCCAGCCTTCAGATAATTCCGGCAAATCAGATATATCCGCTGGAGCCTCTTTGTATTTGCCTGTTCCATTCCACTTCTCGCGCCGCTCCTTCAAAATCCGCGCCAGCAGCACATCCGCTGCCTCAAAGTCGCGCCCCTCTGCGCGCGCAAGTTCCGCCTCGGTCGGCACAAGTTTGCCTTCGCAGGCGGCTTTTAAGACTGACTGGCGGTAGAGTTTCAACTGCGCCTGCGCTTTTTTAAAGTTATCTATGCCGTTGTCAAGATCGCTGAAAAGCTGTTCGATTTTGGAGACTATGGCTCGTTGTTCGGGAAATGGGGGGAGAGAGATTATTGAAATCTCAAATTTATTTTTTGTGATATGCGCTAACCCTGCTGTGCCATGCGCTTTTCTAATATATTCACCTATATTGCGATTTATCATATGCATGAAAAAAATCTTATTTATGAACCTTTCGTTAATTTCTATTTTAAAAATATGCTGATTAAGAACCGCCTTTCCCCTATTCCATATATGCGCCCCAAAAGATGTTCCTGGAGTGCCTGACCATGCAAATAGAAGTTGTCCATTATTTACTAAGTATTTTTCGTCTACTTCAAAATCACAAAAATTGAAATCTTTATTGAGATTATTAAGATTTTGAATTCGGATTATTGGAAGTCCTTGAGAGGACCACTCATTTGGTTTGAAAGCATGTCCATTTATTAAATCGCAAATCTCCCCTACTTTTGTCCACACCCAGCCGTTTGGTATTTCATACAGCGCGCCCTCTTTCATATTGCCAGCGCTTCCTGCGTCTTTCTACTAAATATTAGCCGCGGATGAACGCAGTAAAACGCTGATGGAGGGCAATAGAACGCGGATTGCGCGGATGACGCTGATACGCGCGGATCCGTGAAAATCCGCGCAATCCGCGTCCCTCGTCGTGATGCTGCTGCCTTTTCATATGTAGTTATAGGTAAGATTGAGCTTTGTGGGGATCGTTTAAATTGAATTTTCCGGGTTTTATCGCTCAATGAAACGAATATTAGCCGCAGATGAACGCAGATAAACGCAGATGGAATACGGTATAATATGGATGCTATGGAAGAAGCTGATTCGTGCATATCCGTGAAAATCCGTCCGATCCTTGTCATCCGTGTTCCTCGTCGTGATGGCGGCGCCGGTTCGTATGCGGTTGCAGGGATTGCGAAGCTTTGCGATCTTTGTGGTGATTTTAAAAGGCTATTTCCTTGATAAACCTCAGATAAATGCTGGATGTCCAGATTAACAAATCTGCGTTCATCTGCGTTTATCTGCGGTTTGTTAATTTCGCGATCCATTGCATCCTCCAGCTTCGTCCACATCCAGCCACCTGGGAGTTCATGCAGCGCGCCCTCTTTCATCTTGCCAGCGCCTCCTGCGTATTTCTACTAAATATTTGCCGCGGATGAACGCAGAAAAACGTTGATGGAAGGCAATAGAACGCGGATTGCGCGGATGACGCTGATACGCGCGGATCCGTGAAAATCCGCGCAATCCGCGTCATCCGTGTTCTAAATCGTGATGCTGTTACCTTTTCATACGTAGTAACAGATATGGTTGAGCTTTGCGGGGATAGTTTAAATTGAATTTTCCGGGTTTTATCGCTCAAGGAAACAAATATTAGCCGCAGATGAACGCAGATAAACGCAGATGGATTTCGATAGAATACGGATGCTACGGATGACACTGATGCGCCCGTATCCGTGAAGATCCGCGCAATCCGCGTCATCCGCGTTCCCCGTCATGATAATGCTGATTTTTCATACAGAAATGGCCTCTTTCAATACTCAACACCCAGTTTCTTGCACATGAACTCTTCAAGTTCTATATATTTAAATAAGTCAATCGTTTTTGAAAATTCCACAAGTACATCTAAGTCACTGCCTATTTTCTGTTCACCGTGAATATAGGATCCAAAGACTTCAAGGTTCTTTACACCGTATTTTTCTTCAAGGACTTGTTTATTTTCTCGAAGTTTCAAGATAATCTGGTCAATTTTCTTTTTCATACCGCCAGCGCCTCATTCATTTCACTAATCACCGTATTCATCCTATTCCCAAAAAGCTTAAACATCATGCCACGTCCTCCATGTGCGTCAAACGGTGTGCGATCCATATCATCAACTTCAATATGAAAACTTATGGCAATATGATCTTTCATCTTCCTGAGCCAGGTCATCTGCTCTTCATTGAACTTTAATGCTCCGGCTTGTTTATCAAATACCCATTTCTGGAAATTCCTGTCCACAGTTTTATCATAGGCTGTCAGTTTTTCATCCATACCCGTTACTCGCCGGATAAGCGAAACAAGAGCGATCAGTTCCTCTTTCGGGCTTTTCCCGTTCACCTTTTCAAGTTGCTCGTATGCCTGCCAAACATACAGCGGCGCTAGCAGTGGCTTATCCAGTTTCAATTTTTCAAGAACATCTTTAACCATACTGGAAGTCAACTCCCTGAGCCGATACGGTTGATTATAAAAAATACTAAGGGCTATAATCTCATCCTTGTGCTCTTTCATATACATAGAAAAATCATTTACTATTTCAGTGGCTTTTTCAACAGAATCTTTTCCCCACTCTGCTTTTGTAACATTGTCAATATTCACAATGTCAATAATCTGTTCATGGACCTTGCGGACATTTTCAATGTATTTATTAAGCTCTCCGTTAAAGATTGAACTTGCTGTTGTGCTCAAGTTTTCTTTTGCAATTTTAAGAGCCTGGGTTTCTGTTATCTCAGGATTTTCTTTCTTTATCTCTTGTGCTTTTTCTTCGATCTTATCCGGATTATAAGCATTCAACAGGCTTTTTGCCGTTTCACTTATAGTCTTCCCTTTTGCCTTTTCTTCGAATGTTTCTTTTTCCTGGTCAGTAAGTTGGTTTTCCAGTCTGGCAAGGCGCCCTGCAAGTGATATGAACAGGTCTTCATCTCGTACTCCCATAGTTACAGCCTCCAGCAGTTCCTTCATCGAAGTGGAGCGTTTTCTTTCAAGGGGACGGCTGTCTGTTTTAAGTGATTTTGTAACACCTACGGCATCCACAACGACAAAATGAGTTTTTGCTGAAAATGCCGAAGGAGTAACTTTTTTCAAATCATCATAGCCGAATGTACGGGTACCGCGGCCTTTCATCTGCTCAAAATAGCCTTTGCTTTTTACATCTCTCATAAAGAGCAAACATTCAAGGGGCTTAACATCAATGCCTACTGAAATCATAGCCACGGTGACGGCAATTCTCGGATTATAGGAATTTCGAAAGCGAGCGAGCACAGATTTGGGGTCTTCTTCAGTTTTGTAGGTAATCTTGTTACAAAATTCATTACCTTCATTGAATTCCTCCCTGACTATTTGAATAATATCATCGGCATGACTATCGGTTTTGGCGAAAATCAGGGTCTTTGGGACTTCTTTTCTGCGCGGAAATATCTCCGGCAGTTTATTTTTAAAAGCGCGGATTATATTTCTTATCTGGCTGGGATTGACAACATCCTTATCAAGTTCTTTTTTTGAATAAGAAACATCTTCATCTAATTCTTCAAACCTTTTTTTTCTGCTAAGCCTTTCTCGTTTATCCACAAACTCTTTAGCTTTTATATTTGCTCCATGTTGTGAAATTTCAGTCTCGATTATATAAACATCATATCCAACATTTACACCATCTGCCACAGCTTCCTCGTGGGAATATTCACTCACAACATTTTCATTGAAAAAACCGAATGTTCTTTTATCAGGTGTCGCGGTTAACCCGATAAGAAATGCGTCAAAATAATCCAGCACCTGTTTCCACAGGTTGTATATGGAACGGTGACATTCATCAATAACAATAAAATCAAACTGTTCTATCGGTATTTTTTCGTTATAAACAACCGGCATTGGTTCTTTTGGCTCCCAATTACTCTCCCGCCTCTCTTCGGTTTCTTCATCCAGTTCTTCACCTTTTAAGATCGAATAAAGCCTCTGGATAGTACTAATGCATACCTGGCTGTCAGATGAAATATAATTTGACTGCAATCTTTGAACATTGTATAATTCAATAAATTTACGGTTATCGTCAGATGGCTGATATGCCATAAATTCCTGTTCTGCCTGCTCTCCAAGGTTTTTGGTGTCAACAAGGAATAATATCCGTTTTGCATTGGCAAATTTCAGTAAACGGTAAATAGAAGTGATTGCAGTGTAGGTTTTACCAGCGCCTGTAGCCATCTGGGCTAAAGCTCGTGGCTTGTTTTCCTTAAATGATTTCTCAAGATTGTTGATAGCTATTATCTGGCAATTCCTTAAACCGGATTCCGGAAGTCCGGGAATATCCAGCAATCTTGCCCTTAATGATTTCTCCTCCTCTAGCCATGCTTTGAAAGTTTCAGGCCTGTGAAAAGTAAATACAGGTCTTGAGCGCGGTTTTGGATCCCTGTAATCAGTAAATCGGGTTAAAATCCCTGTGCTTTCATAAACAAATTTAAGCGGGTCGTTGTTAAGATATTTGAGTTTACTTGTTGCATAATTTTCCGCTTGTGTTTCATGAGAGATAAGTTTGCATCCCTCTTCTTCTTTTTTTGCCTCGATTAGTCCTACAGGCTTTCTTTCAACAAATAATACGTAATCAGTAGGACCAATATCAGTTTGATATCCACGTATGGCAATATAATTACTTTCATTCCAGTCAATTTTATCCTTATCCTGTACTGCCCATCCAGCAGCACGGAGTTGTTTATCAATATTATCTCTTGCTGCCTGTTCAGGAAATTGGTTTATTGAGCCATCCATATTATATACTTATTAATTTTTCTCATAGTATATATAGTATATTTTTTCCATTTTAATATTAAATCAATTATAGCTTGCAGTCAACTGACTAACTGAGAACGGAATACGTAGTTTCTGTAAATATTTTAAAAAATTGTAATATGGGAATGGGATCGAGGTTGTTTGCAGAAGTGCGGTGGGCATCTGAGGCATGTTTTTGATGATGGTGCCAAGTCGGCGATCAGCGTTATTGTATTAAGATTAAATAGAAGAATATCCTAAGATAGATTGAGGTAATAAGAATGGCAATCAATGGTTTACCGATTATTGTTGCAGCCGTTGTGGCAATGAAACCCAAATAATATCCCGGAAAGGTGTAAACATGGAAGTAATAACAATAGTAGAAGGAAGGGTCCCATTTTCTAAATCAAAAGAATTTGAAGCAGCTTACGAATCCCTGAAACAAGACGCATTGACTCCAGGATTGGTAAGGTCATACCTGCTAAGAAAAAGTGACAATCCGGAAATTTACAGGATTGAAACTGTGTGGGAAAGTCGGGAAGCCCTGGAGAAAATGAGAAGTAGCGCGCAGACGCCGAAAGCCATTGAACTATTCCAGAAAGTCAAGGCTTCGCCGCGTTTAGAAATATATGATCTTGTACATGATATACCGTGATCGAAGCCCCCATGAAATATTCCATCCATGTGAAATAATCCAGCATCATTCTAATCTATCCTCATGGCCCCTGAGGTCTGATATATCAGTTTTTTGCATTGTCCCGAAAAGGCTTTTCTTCTCTTTGAAAAGCGTTTTGACCAAAATGTCATTTATTTTTTCTGATATATTTTTGGCACCAGCTTCCTCAAGTGTCCGATAAACATCTTCTCTTAATTTTATTGTAGTTCGGACATATTCTGTCATCATTAACACCTGCATGTTGCCTGGATATCTATACTTTTATACCTTCTATGCATCTATTATTCAGGATGTTCTACCAGTTCAATAAGTACACCGCCCGGGTCTTTGAAGGAAGAAAGTTTCATCCCGCCTTCCAATTCTACAGGCTCCAGACAAAATATAACTCCTTTTTCTTTTAACTCAGTTACAGTGGCTTCGATGTCATCTACGGAAAAAGTAATGTGGTCATTTATTGAAATCGGACTCCCACCCAGTTTAATTTCAATTCCCTCTGAACGGTTTGGAATTTCATACATATATCCCATGAGTTCTATCTTGATTCCATTTTTTTCGACAAAGATAGCAGAAAAACCCACATCAGCCATTTCGATCTTAGCGCACAGAGAAAAACCAAGCACTTCAGTATAAAATTCCGCTGATCTTTGCAAGTCATTTGTCAAGATCCCGATATGGTCAATTGTTTTTATCATGTTTTTTCTCCCGTCTTATACGAATTCGAGCATTCATTTTTTCGATTGACTGCCTATAAATCTCGAAAAGCCAGCTCCTTTAATATCAACAGCAGACGCTTCATCTACAAGCAGTGATACACCTGCCTTTGCTCTTCTTGCATAAAATCCTATGGTTTTTTCGTGGGCGTAAAATCTTTTGGTGTTACAATATTATAAATCGTAAATACGCTATCATAAATCTGCGTTCATCCGCGTGTATCTGCGGTTTTTTATTTTCAAATATTTTATGATAGCCCCAACACCAAACTTTTTGACAGCCCCGTTTTTTCCGAAATAGTAGTTCTTATTCATCCAAAACAATTATTACCTTGAAGGGGGAATATAATAATTGGGGTTAAAGATATGAATACAAATGAATTATTCAAGAATAAAAAATTAGGACTTGGGGTGGCTTCATTAATAGGTTTGGCCTTTTTAGGTTTTGTGGCTGGCTGGGTATTTCTGATCCCGATAGCAGCAGTTGCATTCCTGCTATATGGTTATGTTTTATATACAAGGGATCAAAAGCACAGGATTAGTCTGGAATATAAGCCAAATGAAGCTATGAAAGCAATTGCCCGCCGTGAAATGGAGCTCCATGAAGAAAAAAGTAGAATAATATATGAGCAACTGAAGGAAGAAAAATTATAGTAGAATCCTTTCAATCTTTTTTAGTTTTGATCTCAAAAGGAAGCTGATCTCCATGTTCTATATATGAATCAATCAATTTTTTAGCAACATCTTGCGCAATCTCAATTGTTTCAGCGATTGTTCTTCCCTGCGCAATCAATCCTTGTAAAGTATCACTTGTTGCAAGATAACCCCCCTCTACAAGTTTTTCTATTTTTATTTTTATCATGGCTTCTGTCATAAGTGCACCTAAAATCACTATTCTAGATTATCCATCAACATCCTCGCATCCCCCGGCGAATAACCCGAATAAGTCTTACTGAAATATCCAAAAACTTCTATAGAATTTTCTAGAAATCCTTTGATCTTGATTGCCCAATCCTGGATATCCGCGCTTCTATCTCTTTCAACCTTTCCCAGTGTCCCCTTTATTTTTCTTCTGTCCCCAACCCACCTGATGTAGGTAAAATCAGCAGTTATCGTATCCATCCGGGGCATCCACGGGTGGTCTATCAACGCAAGAGCAACTTTTTTGTCTCTCAACATTTCATAAAATTTCTCATCCAGCCACTTTTTATTTCTTACTTCCACTGCAAATCTGTATTTTTCAGGAAGAACTGCCAGGAAATCCTTCAATATTCCGAATTGCTCTGGCTTGAATCCCGGAGGTAACTGGATAAGCATAGGTCCAAGTTTATTTCCCATCAATGACATATGTTCAATAAAGACCTCAACCTCTTCTTTGCAATCCTGCAGCATCTTGATATGTGTAATTTTGCGGGGAAATTTAGCTGAAAAAATAAAGTCATCTGGTGTTTCTTCCTTCCAGTTCAAAACATTGTCCTTTGATGGTATCCGGTAAAATGTATTGTCGATCTCAACCGTGCCAAAATTCTTTGCGTATTCGGTCAGCAGGTTTTGCGAATCTTCAGGATAAAAATTCCCTTTCCAGAAATCATAACTCCATCCCATAGTTCCCACATGCAGTTTTCCCATATCAGTCACCTCCTTTGAATAAAAGCCAGTTTTTCTCTCCGGCTTTCCTGAACTTCACAAGCACGTACATTCCTTCCAGTTTTTCTCCCTTAATCAGGAACTCGATCTTGTTCTCTCCCCATGCAACGGGTTCGTACTGACCCCGGTCCCATATCTTCACAGTCCCGGCGCCGTACTGTCCTTCAGGTATCGTCCCTTCGAATTTACCATATTCCAGAGGATGATCTTCCACCTGCACGGCAAGCCTGCGGTCACCGCTCATTTGCGGAATACCTTTAGGAACTGCCCAGCTTTTTAGCACTCCATCCTTCTCAAGTCTCAGGTCATAGTGGAGCCGGCGGGCATGATGTTCCTGGATAACGAAAGACTTACCCGGACTTTTTTCCACCAGCGCGGGAGGCTCAGGTGTCCTGCTAAAATCACGCATTGTCGTGTAGTCCGAAAGTGCCGGACGGATCTGGTCAATAGTACATTCAAGCGGGTCTTTATCTTCCCTGATCTTTCGAAATACAGGAATACGAAGTTTGCTATCTTCTGTTACGGACTGGTAACCCACTTCACACACAACACCCGCTTTTAACCATGTTATTTCCCTATCCATATCCACTCCCTGCAATGTTTCTCCATCGGCTTTATATTCATCAAGGGACCGCTTCAGTTTCTCCATAAGTTCCTGTGAAAAGCCTGTTCCCACTTTGCCGATAAATACCGGTCTTTGCTCATCATACAATCCAAGTACCAATGCTCCAAAGGTTTCATCCCTGTTCCCTTCACCCTTTGTATAACCAAAAATTACACAATCGCAGGTTTTTACCTGTTTGATTTTCAGCCAGTTGTTACTCCTTTTTCCCGGCTCATAGAAGCTTTGCTTCTTTTTAGCCATTATACCCTCAACGCCTTTCTCCAGGGCTGCCCGGTAATAATCAACTCCTGTTTCCTCAACAAAAAGGGAAAGGACAATGAATTTTCCTTCTTTTACACTATTTTCCAATATCCTCTTTCTCTCCATAAGAGGAATATCCAGAAGTTCCTTCCCGTCCTTTTCCAGGATATCAAATACGATATACGTTGCTGGGAACTTCCTGGCCAGTTGATCGATATCCATGGCATTCGTATTCTGGCTCCTCTTGATAAGAGTGGCAAAATCAGCCCTACCATCCTTCATGACAATTATCTCCCCGTCCAGTACCATATCCCTGGCCAGGTTTTTCAGTTCAGAAAGTTCCGGGAAATTACCAATCAGTTCCTTCTGGTTCCGGCTCCTGATACTGAGTTCATCCTTCACGTAACTGATCCCCCTTATGCC
>JAPZAP010000091.1 GCA_027460585.1 Candidatus Methanoperedens sp.
AAGGCGAGTTCGGCTTTCATAAGTTCTCTACCCAGATAAGCGGCATGGTCAAGTCGCGAAATAAGGCCGCGTTCGATAATAATATCAAGAATTTCCTTTGCAGTTGAACCCACGATCACATTATTATATATATTGTTATTTATATTGTTAGTATTAATATTAGTATTATTTCGCGCCATTATTTTACCAGGATATAACTTCCCGTTTCTTATCTCGTCATCTGTGATTTCAATCTTAAAACTTCCTGCCGGGTCAAGATGCCATTTCTCAATATCCTTTGCCTCAATATATCCAATCGGAAGTTTTCCATATTCGCGCCGTCTTTTTTCCTTTATTGCCAGCATGTCAACACCGAGGTCTTTCGGGGAGCTTCCCCGGTCTAGTGACAGCATCATCATGATCGAAGCAGTTTTTAATTCTGAAACGCTGCCACGGGCTTTCTGGCTAAATTCAGGCGTGAATAAGATACTTGCGCCAAGTTCCATTGCTATCCCGCAAAGGATGGAATTAACTCCGATCGTATCAGCGTCAATCAGTTCAGTTACATTTCCCGCCCCAAAAAACAATGGCGTAGTTCTGTCGCGTTCCCTGAATTCATAGTACCTGCCGATGGATCTTGAAAGACCATGACCTGCAGGTTCAAGCACGGGATCAGCAATGATATTCTTAATCCCAAAACTTCGGGCTGATTCCATGTTCTTGAACAGGCTTTCAAGATCATCCGATCGATCAGGTATTATGACCGAAATCGCGGAGTTTTTGATTATGCCATCTTTTACTTTATCGATATTTTTCGAATTAAGGCTCAGGACAATATCTATTCCGGCATCCAACGCCGCATTTATCAGATCCGGTTCAAGCGTATCAACGCTCAGAGGGATTCCTGTCACAGATCGTGCGGTTTTTACCGCGTCCCTGACACCTGTTTTTGAAGTATCCAAAGACATTCCCAGGTCTATAATATCCGCACCGCTTTTTACAAAATAAATTATCTTACTGGCAAGTTCGTTCTTTTCCAGATTGCCTGCATCCACTACCTCAGCCATTACTTTCATTCGGGAATTCCCGCCGATCTTTACTGAACCTGAAGCCAATGGTGAAATTGCTATCTTTTCCAGTTCAATTGTTTTCTCAATTGCATTTGAGCGCTTTCTTTCGATCAAAAGCTCGCATGCCGGGATTTTTGTTGAAAATCCAAAGCTGTCCGCAAACGAAAGCACAAAACCAAGATCAACTGCATGTTTTGGTCCAAGTCTAATAGCAATACCAAGTTTTTTTTCAAGTCCTGAAAAATCGCCTGGCGACATTCCCGGTATAAGAATAAGGTCATACTTTTTTTGAGATAAAGAGCGTCTTAGCAAAGCGGGAGTTATGAATGCTGCGACCTCAATATCAAGAACAAGAACATCTGCCTTATCATTAACTGATCTCCTTGCAGTATTCTCTGCCAGTCTCCCCGTAACCACCAGAATGTTCATTTAACCTCATCAACCAGGCAACTTCATTTTAAGAATATAAATATTCCAGATACCGTCTGAAATGAACCCGACAGCTATTGCCCCGAGGAAAAGACCCATGAGCCGTGTCATTACCATCATACCCGTCATTCCCGCTACTCTTGAAAAATTGTCTGAGAACCTGAAAATGAGGAATGTAATGATAAATGTCAGCAGGATTGCAGCAATAACCAGCATTTTCACAGTATTGACGTTAATAGCATATTCATCGGCTCCTTTGCTGACATAAAGGATTATTGTAGTTATCGCTCCAGGTCCTGTCAGCATCGGCATGGCCATGGGAAATATTGAAATATTTTCCTTTTTGACGGAATCTGATAATTCTTCCGATGTTATACTTTCCCTTGTAGTCCGTGCAAAAAGCATATCGATTGCAACGAGGAAAAGCAATATCCCGCCTGCAACACGAAGCGAATCCACTGTAATACTGAAAAAATTCAAAATGAGATTTCCGGATAAAGTAAATATGATCGCAATAATGCAGCCAATAATTGCAGAACGTTTTGCTACATATATTTTATCTGCTTTTTTCATGTGGGATGTTACGGAAACGAAAGCCATTACTCCGCTAACCGGATTTACGATCGAAAAGACCGCTGTGAAAACTAAAACGAAAAATGTGAGGTTAGAGGTCATTGTTAATACATTTCATTAAAAGCTATTGAATGTTTTGGATGGATTTTACGGTCTCTACCCCAACGGCCAGAGATCGCTAACTTAAATCAATCCAGTTCTTTTCCTTCAACAAAAGGTATCTTGTGAAGTTTCGAATACTTGATCGCATCTTCTTTCGAAAGCGCTTTTCCTGTTTTATCATCAAGCATCTCGCATACTACCATTGAAGGAGTGACACCCGCTCTTATTGCAAGTTCAATGGATAGCTCGGTCTGCCCGCGCCTCTCGCTCAATAACCCGGAAGCGGCGCGAAGCAACGCGACATGGCCAGGCGACCTGAACTCGTCCCCGAAATTGATTATTTCACCATTCAGGACACGCTCTACTGTTTCGCCTACTTTCCTGATTGTAAAGGCGCGATCATTATCCGTAATACCCGTGAAGTTCTCCCTGTGATTGACCCAGAGCGAGAACGATGAACGGGAGTCATAAGAGATATCCCCCTGCTTTTCCACGAGGCTGATAAGGGATTTATGACCATTTTTTGAAACGCTCCTTAAGACATCTGACATGAAAGGCAATCCTAACTTATCTGCCGCTTTTCCATAAATCGCAACGCATATCAATCCTCCGCCATCACGCCGCATAAGAGCGACATCCTTTGGCGTTGTGTTGATGGCGGGAATCACAAAATCTGTTTCCCCTTCCCTGTCCTCGGAATCAAAAAGCAGGATCATTTTTCCATTTCTTATTGCTTCCAATGCTTTATCAAGGCTCATTTTATCACTTCCACATTAATATTTGTTCCATCTTTAAGTTCCAGGTGTTCGCGAAGATTAACAGGCGCTATTATTTCGATGATATCTTCGGGGTAATGGGTTCTTTCAGGAGTAATTACCGCACCTTCGATATCCGAGATCCTTACCCTGAAACACGAACCTTTCCCGAAAGTCCTGTTCTGGTCGGTAAAGCCTGAAATCCTTATACTCTGTGCGATCTTTTTACGGATATCGATGCTATTGGCATCAAGTCTTACGTTCAATGTGCCTGGATACGGGTCAAATCCCAGTTTTTCGATGAACTGTTTCCTATACCCTTCCAATGATATGTAATATTGTCCTTCCCCAAGACCTGTAATTGTCTTTCCGCTGAGTATCCTTATATTCCCATTTCCCGAAAAGATCCCCTGGTAATCATTCAATTCCTTTTGCAGGATTTCGATACCTTTTTTAGTCATTGAGATCAACTGCCCGTCAGGCAAAATCTTCCTTGAGATGAGCTTTTCATCTTCAAGTGCTTTAAGCTTGCGCGCGGCGGTCTGCTGGCTTGAATCGATGTAGGTTGCAAATTCCACAGAGGATAATTCCAGCGGTTTCTGGTGTGCTCCCAGGAGTGCCAGTTTTTTTAAAGATGATATATCCATGGTTCGTCCACTCATTATTGAGATGCTACTCAATAATGGATTTACAAAGGTATAAAACTTATCCTTATTTTGGGTTTCATAACTGGAAAGTTGAAATAGGAGACGAGATTATAAATATACATGGACTTTGGTGCGATGAACTTTACAATAAACTGGAACGATTTTTTAGAGATATTACTAGTCACGATAATAATTTATTGGACTCTTCTAAATTCGGATTGGGTATTACTAACAGATATAGAGCTATGGGGCTTCTTTGCGACGGTGGTTTCTATTTTTGAACTTTTAGATTCTAATTCGAAATGGGTACTACCGATGCTTATTTTTTCAGTCGGGTTATTTGGAAATATTATACGTAGATATTGGTTTGACCTTCGTATTACGCTACATAAAGAATATTTAAGAAGTGAGCGTATTAACGGAACGTTGGTAGATTTTGAGTGGTTTATAAATATTCAGCAACCAACTTCCACATCCGACAAACCGAATAGGATTCATAGGAAATGCAGTGTTTGGTTAAACAATTCTCCGCTGTGGGGGTATAAAAATGAACAAGAACAAGGGTTTAAATTGGATATTTTAACTGGAGATGGAGCAAATTTTTGGATTCCAAAAAATGAGTTTCCAGAAGATACTTTTTACAGTATCGAAGGTAAAGTAAAGGTCGGATGGTGGACAAGAGAGAAATTTAGGTTTATAAAGAGGGTAGGTGAAGAATGGCGCATAGAGAAATTCTTACTATAGAGCGGGATATTACCTGTCGGAAGTGTGGCTCTTATAATGTCAGAATATGAAAGAATATATCAAATCGAATAATATTTCAAATAGAGAAGGAGTTATTAAACTATGTTGCTATGCAACCCTTATTTTGCAGCCGGATATGAACCGAGTATCTTGAGCATCCCTGCTTTGCCCTTTATTCTTGAAATTGCATCTTTAATCGCCTTATCTTCAATATTTCCTTTTATATCGATATAGAAAACGTAATCGCCAAGTGCTTTTTTAGTGGGACGCGATTCGATCTTTGTCAGGTCAATGTTTTTGTCTGCGAACTCACCAAGTATCTCATAAAGGGCTCCAGGCTTATTCTTTTCAAGATACACAATAATAGAGGTCTTGTCATTTCCAGTGGGTGCGGGGGGTATTTTTCCAACAACGATGAACCGTGTGAAATTCTCAGGAATGTCCTGGATATTTTCATCCAGTATTTTCAATCCATAAATCTTTGCTGATTCAGCGGATGCAATTGCAGCGATTTCTTTTGATCCGGATGCAAGTTTTGCAGCATGTGAAGTGCTCAGGTCTGATCGTATTTCGATTCCCTTGAAGTTATTTTTTAAATATTTCCTGCACTGGGATAATGGCTGAGGATGTGACATTATTATCTTTATGTCCTCAATTTTTCCTCTGGAGAGAAGGCAGTTTTTTATCTGGACAATTACCTCTCCCGTGATCCTGAGTTCATATTCCAGAAGCAAATCAAGCGTGAGCGTGATCGAACCTTCAAGAGAATTTTCGATTGGCACAATGCTATAATCCACTTCATTTCTCAAAAGCGCATCAACAGTATCAAATATATCGTCATAGAATTGAAGTGTTGCTTTTTCGTTCCACTGCTTTGCTGCTTTTTCAGAATATGTGCCATGTGGACCCAGGATTCCTATTTTCATCTGTTCCTTATTCGGATGGATAAAAGAAATAGTTTGTTGCAAAATAATAATATCTTAGCAAACTTTTAAAAACTATACTACTTATAATGAGTGGAGATCAATTTGAAATATGAAAAATATATCCCTATCATCGGTATGGCTTTTATGCTGCTGCTCGTGCAGCTTATCGCTGTCGCATTAAGCAATCCCCTTGATGCCAATGATTTTAAAGCTTTTCAAAATCCTGAAGATACAGGTAATGTTTTCATTTGGGTCGCAATAATCCTCATCTTCACCGGATTTATATTTTTAGTAATTAAATTAAATAAAAAATGGATAATACAGGCTTTTATTCTCATTAGCGTGGGCTGGACTTTGATGTATGTATTTTATGCGCTTTTTTCCGTCTTTTTACCTCCGGGCATAAACCTCGTCCTGACGATTATACTTTCAGTCGGCCTGACGGTTCTTCTGTATAAATTCCCCGAATGGTATGTAATTGATATAACAGGCGTAATACTTGGCGCAGGTTCGGCCTCTATTTTCGGGATATCACTTGATATCATCCCGACGCTGCTTCTTCTAGTCGTGCTTCTGATATATGATTATATTGCAGTCTATCGGACTAAACATATGGTGGCGCTTGCTGAAGGTGTTATGGATATGAGGCTTCCAATACTGCTTGTGATCCCGAAGCACTGGAAGTACTCATTCCGTAGCGAAAAATTCGATAAAGAGGAGAGAGAAGCTTTCTTTATGGGGTTGGGGGATGCTGTGATGCCCACATTGCTTGTTGTGTCCGCAAACTTTTTTGTGAAGGATGCAGCCTACTATTCGTTCCAGCTTATCGGCAATATGAATCTCCCGGCAATTGGCGCAATACTTGGCACTTTCCTGGGTTTTGCAGTGCTTATGACCTTTGTAATGAAGGGAAAACCGCAGGCTGGTCTTCCGTTCCTGAATGGTGGAGTTATCCTTGGATATGTGGTGGGGAGCCTGATAGCAGGCTCAAGTATCCTTGGGGGATATCTATAGCTGGAAATGTGGATTTCCCCTGCCAATTAGATCCGGAAGAGATAATTTTTATGGCAAACGTGGCTGTATACTTTAACAAATGGTCATGAGCGTGTTTCCATAAATACGGAATATATTTGGTAACTGACGGCATTATAGACTATTGATAATTATTTTCAACAATCATGAAAAATAGAAATAAAAATAAAGAGGTCTGCCCAAAACATCAGAAGCAAGTTCATGAAAAGAAAAGACAGAATATCCTCTGGAAACAAAGGAATATAGGCAATAAATATGACCTGCGGAAAAAAGCAGCTTTTAAATATTACGCAACCAGAGAGATATCGGCTTATAATGTAGAGATTGATAAAAGAATGGGCTCAGGACTGCTCGACGAAGAAATAGCAACTAAAATGAAACAAGAATTCTCAAGCAAGGTTGATATTTTAATTCAAATGTGGTCTGAGGCTGGAGAGAAAAGGTTGAAAGAAAAACTTGCAGAATTACATTCATTGGAGGCTGAACCTGAAGAAGATGTTAAGGATTTAATTGGGATTTGAACTTTTCAGAAACTTCCGTCCGATTATCGCGCCAATCACTGCGAATACTGCTCCAAACATAACATTGATTAAACCCATAAACAGTAAAATAAAAAAGAAATTTTGGGATGTAAAACTTATTCCAAGAACTGGTTTATGCATAGTGATCCCTATAAATATACTAATGTAAAGTGTAATAACTGCAGCAAATGTTACAATTCCGCCTTTTATCGCGGCTTCTTTGAAGCCAATGCCTGAAAATATCCATCCCGTATAACCAATAATTGCTATGCGGACAAGCAGAAACATCGTGTTGACCGAAGAATTAACGGATAAAGGAGGCAAAATCCCGCCAAGGATTAATCCCGCTTGTATAATTGCTAATGCGATCATGAGGGCAATGATGCGAATCTCTTTCATAATATCATATAATTATTTTTTGTAATACTATATAGTTCCATTGGATAAAAAAAAACATCCCACCTCCCGGACTCGAACCGGGGACTTCGCGGTGCCTGCGCGTTAACATGTGCTTTGCACATTATCCAAACTACAGCCGCGCACTCTAGCCACTGAGTTAAGGTAGGATTGCTTCACAATAAACACAAATATACTTAACCCTTTTCGTTCACCTTCAAGAAAAAAATATGGAGAACACCGAACTAATACGAACTGAAACGAACTCCAGTAGCAAGAGTTCGTTTTGAGTTCGTACGATTTAGTTGTTGATTTTTGTTCATTATATTTTAAAATAAAGTCCTAACAGCAACACCAAATAATTTGATAAGCTGCATCTTATTTCCAGACATTATCAATTTTTGCATGAACACAGAAGGATGATCCATATCACCGTATTCAGTCATAAGTTCCCTGATATCCGGCTTGTTAAGAAATGCAACAAATTCATTTAAATTCTCATCGCTCAGTTTTCCAAGGCTCTTATGTATCTGCATCCCGATATCAAGCTCCCTTCCAACCGCTCTTCGCCATTTTTTTTCATAGTCAACAAGACCGCATTCCCCCCGCGATGTTTTTGCTGCAACTTCCCCTGCGATTTTTGCGCATACAGCGCCCATGTATACACCGCCCCCCGACGTAGGCTTGACCTGCCCTGCCGCATCCCCCACAAGCAGAACCCTGTCTGTTGCTGTTTTTCGGGGCGGGCCCAGGGGAATTCCCCCGACCACATGTTCTGTGCGCCCGCCTCTGTATCTTGAAGAAACTATTGGATGCTTCAGGAGTTTTTCAAGGTGATATCGGGCAGGTAATCCGGGATTCTTCGCAAGACCGATGCGCGCCATCCCGGAAAAAGGCACAGCCCAACCGAAAAATCCCGGTGCTATTTCATTTCCTGTGAATATTTCAACATATTCAGGGTCTTTCGGGATATAAGGAGCCTCGAACTGGATGCCTGATAAGAACTTTTCGCATCTGGGAAGAGATGCGGCTCTTCCCACACTGCTTTGAATGCCGTCCGCGCCGATGATAAAATTCCCCTCTATCTCTTTTTTCTCACCATTTGAAATTACGGATATTTTTCCTTTATCCATGCCAATAAAACGGGTTCTCAAGAGAACATCCACGCCTTTATCAACAGCGTTTTCAACAAGCACCCTGTCAAAAATTTTCCGGTCTATGACATACGCTTTTATATCTTTTCCCCGAACACATACTTCTTCCCCGCATGGCGAATATACAAAAGCTCCTCTTATTTTTGAAAGTACGAAAATGCCTTCCCCGACTTCGCATTCATAGAGTGCTTTTGTGCTTATCAGGCCCGTGCACTGGACAGGTGAGCCAATGCTTGCATGTTCTTCTATCAGGAGAGTTTTTGCCCCGTTCTGGGCTGCATATTTTGCAGCCATTGCCCCAGCGGGTCCCGCGCCAACAACAATGACATCATATTTCATGTTCAAGGCTCAATTCTTTTATCTTTTCAAGAACAAGAATAGCATCATGCCGTTTCACATCCACCTGTTTCTCTTTAAAAAAATCCATCAGGATTTTTGTTTCATGGGCGTCAATAATCCCCTTTTTTTCACATTCGGCGATGATATTGTGATAGTTCCTTTCAGGATAGAATATTTTTCGGGTTGTTTCAATAAACGACTTTGCCTGCTCTTCATTAAATATCCCGGCAATACGCGCAGCATTCACTGTTTCCCTGATATTCACAAGCGGGAGCGAGAGCGCCTCGTTCGTTTCGCCGTCGAAGGTCACAGCAACCTCATCGTCGGATTCAATGGCTCCGCTGCGGTACATTTCATAAATCCTGCCCACCCCGATCATTCCGTATGTATCAAGCTCGGAAGCGCGAAGTGCCCCCATACTTGCGCCGCCCACAACGATGACGCCGCTTTTTAGTATTTCGATTATTTCGCGATGTGCAACTGCTGTGCTATCAAAAAAAACACCATCAATTATACCAATTATTTCAGGTGGATCTTTAAGAAGCCTTCTTAAATCACCCCTCCTCACAGGTGGGCGGTAGTCTGCATCCAGTATTTTTTTTGCATCGATGTGGCTGATGCTGGTACCGGTGTAAACCACTGGTTTCATTTTGCCACTCGTTTTTTACTTTTCCTGATGCGCTCCCCCTTTCTTTCGCGGTCAAGAGTATATAATTCAAAGGCAGGAATGATCGCCCGGATTACCGGTATATCGACTCCTCTTGATAGATCAGCGATTATCGCGCCAACAGCAATATTGTCAAGCTGCTCCAGGACTGTGTTTATATTAGCGGCCGGGGTATCGCTTGAATTGTCCGCCAATTCATCCATATGGACTTTTTCCAGGTCTTCATACCAGTAGCTGTTCATCCTTTTCATGTGGTCGTATCCGAAAGTACGAACAACCTGTTCCCTGTCAGTATCCTCACGCGCCCCATGTATCTGGACAACGCGGCTTTGCGCTGCTTCGGTGATCGCCCTTGAAACCGCTATTTCGGGAGAAAGGTGTGCCCCGGCGCCCATAACCAGAAGCGCAGGATCTTTGAGAACTGTATCGTCAAGCGCCACGACAACGGTTGGGATTTCAATATCAGAATCAAGAAGCCAGATCTTTACCAGGATCCCCGCTTCTTCCAATTTCCTTTTGAGCTTGAAATTCATCCCGTCGCTTTCAGTCAGCACTATTTCAGTCCCCGGATTCCTTGTGTATTCAGCAATACTTAGCTCATCCCTTTCTATTACCTCAAGCAATCCATGAAGAACTGCTTCCTCAATGGTATTTCCCGAAGCAAGTCCATTGGTATTGCTCCTGAACAACTTGGTGCCATTCTGCGGATCATATGGGTGGAAAACAGCATTGGCTGGCACAAGAACTTCTACCTCGTTCATCAGGTCATGCCCCATGACCCATTCAAGGCTCGTAAGCTCAGCAACAGGCTGTGGCAGTAAGAGCGCATCAGGATACAATGTCGGGTAACTTTCGCAAAGCGATTCATATGTTCCACTGACCCTCTCCGTGTTCAATTCAACACCGTGCAGGTTGATGCTTACTTCGGGCTGCTCAGCAAGGCAGCGCTCAAAGCTTTCCATTATCGCGGAAATCCTGGCATTTGTTTCACTTATGCCTTTTCCTGAGTAAATGGATATTGCACCAGCCGCTGCGCTTGGCCTTATTGCTGAAAAAACAGGTATTCCAACGCGGTCAAGGTCAGTGATATTTGCGATCCGGGTGACTCCTATCTTCGGGAGAAGCTTAGTGGTATTAGCCAGCGTAGTCTCAGGGTCAAAGACGCGCTGTGTGCCTTCAAGATATTTGACATTCGGGTCAATTTTGATAGTACTCATTTTTTTGTATTCTTATTGTATAAGTGATTTTTTTATTAATACTTTTATTTTGCTCTTAATAGATTGTTTTTGGATTTGTCATGATTCAAGATGACTTAAAACTATTTCTTTGAGATACTCTAAGATACATTCAATTAATCGCATAATGTTAACCAGACTTTGCGGTGAAAAAGGTTTTTCCCAGCATCATTCCTCTACGTGAACTCCTTCATTATCTTAATAGCACAAAAATCCCCGCACATCGTACACGGCCCCTCTTTTGGCGATA